>NZ_JAVRBR020000004.1:0-8646 GCF_034531165.2 Dendronalium sp. ChiSLP03b
ACTTCACCAATGTAGTAACCATAGAAGCCCAGAACCACGCTCAATAGCAGGCTTAAAAGCACTATTGTTAATTCGGTTAAAGCTTTCAGGGTACTTTTCATGATACAAGTTTCTCTACATCAGTAACGGGTGGCGAGCGCCCGTGGATCTGCTCCTAAGAAACACATTTTATAACCCTTACCCAGTAAAGATTTCAGGTTTTGAATTGGAATGTGTTTTTTTCATATTTTGCGGGAGCGAAAAACGCGCCCGTGAGAGGATCACATCTGGCACCAAACTTTTTAAAGTATCTATTAATTACGAATTACGAATTATGAATTACGAATTAGTATGACTTCTATGCCAACAAAAGTTATTGTCAATTCTGGTTTAATAACGATTAACGATGGTTCCTCATTTTTGGTGACAGCTAGCGATGGTTCCATCGATGACAATCAAGCTCAAGGTTTTTTTGTTCGCGATATACGCTTAATTTCTTACTACGAAATTTCTTTAAATCGTTACCGACTTTTACTGCTAGCTTCTAGCAACATCACCCATCATAGTGCGCTTTACCAATTCACTAACCCGCAACTTACTACTATCAACGGCATTTTACCTGCTGGTAGTTTGGTTGTAACCATCCGGCGCGATATTGTAGGGGGGATGCACGAAGATATCGATATCATCAACTATCACTTAGAACCAGTTGAGTTTCAATTGATGCTGGCGATTCGTTCGGATTTTGCTGATATCTTTGAGGTAAAAGCAAAGAACATCTTGACACGGGGAGAGACAGCAACAACATGGAAAGATGGAATACTCTCTACCGAGTATCGTAACGGTTCTTTTTTACGAGGTATCCTGACTGAGACAGTCTGTACGAGTTCAACAGCCAGGTATGCTAATGGTCGTTTGATGTTTGATGTAGCGATCGCTCCTGGTAAAACATGGCATACTTGTATCAATTTTACAGCCAAAGCCAATGGAAATGTCCTCAAACCTCAAGCAACCTGTACTCAAAGACACAGTACAAAAGCTGGAAAGATAACGGATGAATTTCTAAATAATGCCACAAGGTTGCGATCGTCTAATGCTGAGATTCAAGGATTTTATCAGCAAGCACTGGTCGATATGGGAGCGCTGCGAATTGAGGTAGATGACAACGACCAGCAATTTTGGATGCCTGCTGCTGGTATTCCTTGGTTTGTGGCTGTCTTTGGAAGGGACTCAATTATTGCTAGCTTGCAAACAATGGCGGTTTACCACGATTTTGCCCGTGGTACGCTTGTAAGATTGGCTCAACTACAGGCAACTGAGTTAGATGACTGGCATGATGCCCAACCAGGCAAGATGCTGCATGAACTGCGTGAAGACGAGTTAACCAAAATCAATCAACTCCCGTACAATCCCTACTACGGAACGGTAGATACTACTATTCTCTGGATTATTACTTTAGCTGAAACATATTCTTGGAACGCCAATCTTAGTATGTTGGATGAGTGCCGATCGCCATTAGAAAAGGCACTGACTTGGATTGATAAATACGGTGATTTTAATGGTGATGAGTTTGTTGAATATTTAACTCGTTCGTCCAAAGGATTACGCAATCAAGGCTGGAAAGATTCGGGTGACTCAATGGTTTATCCAAACGGCCAGTTAGTCGATCCGCCAATAGCTTTGTGTGAAGTACAAGGTTACGTCTACGATGCTTGGCTAAAAGCAGCTTTAATTTATGAAGTGTGGGGAGAAAAAGAACAAGCGCAAAAGCTACGTCAAAAAGCAGAGTCACTTTATCAACGATTCAATGAACAATTCTGGATGGAAGAGGAAGGCTTTTACTGTCTTGGCTTAGACAACAACAAGCAGCAAATCCAATCGATTACCTCAAATCCTGGACATCTATTATGGTCTGGTATCGTACCCCAAGAACGAGCAAAAAAGCTGGTTGAGCGACTTTTTCAACAAGATATGTGGTGTGGTTGGGGTATACGGACTCTATCATCTCAAAATCCAGCTTATAACCCAATTAGTTATCAACGGGGAAGTGTATGGCCTCACGACAACTCCATTATTGCTGCTGGATTAAAGCGCTATGGCTATCACGAAGAAGCTAATCGCATTGCCGAGGGGATTTTTGCTGCTGCTGATTATTTTCAATCTGGACGGATGCCAGAATTGTTTGCCGGAATTGAACGCCAAGATAACAACTTTCCCGTACCTTACCCAGATGCTAATATTCCTCAAGCTTGGGCTGCTGGCTCGATTTTTTTACTCATTCACACCATCTTAGGACTTGAAGCCGATGCACCACAGCGAAAGTTAAAGGTACAGCCTTTACTACCAGAGTGTCTGTCTGATTTAGAACTAACAAATCTAAGCGTAGGAGACGCTACAGTTGCATTACGCTTTTGGCGAGAAGGAAAACAAACTCAATGGGAAGTTACCAATAAGACAGGCGAATTAAAAGTTTTTGGATAGCTACTTATTTTCAATCATGGCAACTGATTCATCTAAAAAAACAATCTTTGCGGCAATGGGTGCTAACTTAGCGATCGCAATTACTAAATTTATCGCCGCCGCCATTACTGGCAGTTCCGCCATGATATCTGAAGGTATTCATTCTGTTGTAGATACTGGCGATCAACTGTTACTTTTGCTAGGACTTCGCATGAGTCAAAAACCAGCAGATGATAGCCATCCTTTTGGTTACGGACAAGAACTTTATTTTTGGACTTTAATTTTTGCTATTCTCATATTTGCCATTGGTGGCGGCATGTCAATTTATGAAGGAATCACTCATTTAATTAACCGTTAATGCATCGACCCACAATGCGATCGCATCAGCTTGCAAAAATTATAATCTGCTACGCCAGTAGAAAAGTAAGGTGCGTTAGGCTCAACGCCGTAACGCACCTTACGAAACTTTATACATCAATCTCCGTGTCACCGCGTCCTCTAAGGAGTATTAGGGATCAGTCTACCGCAGGGATAAGTAGCTGCTTCTTTAGAAGCACTATCAGCTACAGCAGCTGGGACTTTCTCAGATGGTTGGGTTTTGGCTGCTAGATAGTCTTTTTGCAGTTTCTCAAACATTGGTTCTCGCTTGTCGTACAATCGCTTCAATTGACGAGGCTGGCACTGGTTGAGAACGTATGCTGTCACTAATGGTAAAGCGATCGTGCTATCGGTATAACAAACAATCGTGCTAGGTAACTCTTCCGGGTCAATTTTACCCCAGCTTACTGCTTCTGACGGGGTTGCCCCTGACAAACCACCAGTATCTGGACGAGCATCGGTAAACTGGATAAAGTAATCATGTCCCCGTTCTTCTAGCCCCAAGACTTCGTGGATTTGCGGTTGAGTTTGTAGCAAAAAGTTTTTTGGACTGCCACCACCAAGAATTACAGCCGCACTTTTACCTTCTGATTCTCGTGCAGCGTAGGCGATCGCAGCTGTCTCATTCACATCAATTGACGGATCTAAAATTAACTGCGAACCTTCCAAAGCCAAAGCCGCCACGTTCATCCCAATGGAACTATCTCCTGGAGAAGACGTATAAATGGGTACGCCATATTCGTAAGCTGTCGCTAGCAAACTAGAATGCTTTACTCCCAATTGCTTTTCTATTTCCCAGACATATTTACCTAGTAGATGGTGAAATTCAGCAGTTCCCATCCGCTTTTGAAACGGTTCTGCTTGAAGAATCTTACGGATGAAAGCATCAGTTTCTAGCAACACATCGTAGCCAAAAATAATGTCATAAATCCGAATAGTGCCTTCTTGGCGCAGTTTCACATCATCCAAAAACGGATTACCAGCAAACAGTTCAAAACCTAACCCATAATGCATATCATGGTAAAGATTAGCACCAGTGCTAATCATCCAGTCAATAAAGCCATTGCGAATTAAGGGTGCAAGCGCTGAAACCCCAAATCCTGCTGGTGTCATCGCACCGGAAAGACTAACGCCTACCGTAACGCTTTCTGTAAAGACATCACGACTCAGTAATTGGCAGATTTCCCGCAACCGTGCTGAATTGTAGGCAGTGAAGTAATTATCAATCAAATCCACTACCCCGATATCGGTTGATATGGGTGTGGGTGCAATTTTTTGACCCAGCTGTTTTGACATTGTTGCACTCCCGAACAGTAAACACGCCGAATCTAATGTTAACTAGCTTTCAGTAAATTCTTGCATTACCCGCAGGTAAGAATCATAGGCACTTTGCCCAAAACAAACGAAAATCACCTGCTCTAGCGAGTTATGTTTGTGTAAAAACTTATGAACTTCAGCGATCGCAATTTTGCGTTTTAGCTTTCCTTTTGCCAATTTTAGGAGCGATGAGTAGTGTAAAACGCAAAATATAACGTCTTAAGTTTCGTTTTGACACCGAATAGTATTTAATATTCTAATTGATATCAAAATTATTTATACTTTTCAAACAACCTCTTAAAAATTAGGAGTTAAGAGTTAAATTTAATTTATAAATTCTAGCTGCTAACTTTAATTTCTGTTATGCATCACGCTTCTATACGGACTGCGGATATTCATCGAGCGATCGCTTTCTATGAAATATTAGGGTTTACAGTTTGTGAACGCTTTACTACAGGCTACACCCTAGCGTGCTGGATGGAAGGATTAGGCGGCAGAATTGAACTCATCCAAATTCCCGAACCCAAACCAGCCCCAGATGCATTTGCAGACGAACATTACGTAGGCTACTATCATCTGTCATTTGATTTAACTGAGATGACAGCAGATTTACCTAGTTGGTTGATAAATATTAAAGAACGTGTGGCATTGGTGGCAGAGAGTCAAACAGAAAAATTACAACCGCTGAAAGTGCTTTTAGAACCGACACAGCAGCAGATAGGCGATCGCATTTGGGAAGTCGCTTTCATCGCTGACGCTGATGGTTTGCCCTTGGAATTTATGCGATTTTTAGCTAAACTCGGCTAATTTAGATTATTTCTTTATCTACTTTTCTTATTAGAGGAATTTTACTCTGGTAGTGTCGCCGATGTGACAGATTACTCACAAAGTTTAGACTGTTGTCATCACTGCAAAGAGATTTGCATACATCTACCAAAAAAATGTCTGTGTTTTCTGTTGGGTATCGCTATCGTTTTCCGTTACTATTATTGACTCTTTGGCTGATTGCAGTATTTATCTTGGGCGGTAAACCTGCTAACAGCAAGTATGCAGCCACATCTAGATATGTCAATACTCGAGAAAAATCAGTTGCAAACAATATCAAACATTTATCATTGACAGAAACCGTCCAAAAGACAGTTTTAGAAAATGGTTTGACAGTCTTAATTAAGGAAGTGCATACTGCGCCAGTTGTGAGCGTACAAATGTGGTATAAAGTTGGCTCCCGCAACGAAGAACCAGGAGTGAATGGCATTGCCCACCAACTAGAACACATGATGTTTAAAGGCACAAAAAATCATCCAATTCAATTTGGAAGATTGTTTAGTGCTTTAGGCAGCGACTCCAACGCCTTTACCAGCTATGACCAAACCGCATATTACGGCACTGTGGAACGTGACAAGCTCAAATCACTGCTGATACTAGAAGCAGATAGAATGCAAAATGCTTTGATTGATACCGAGCAACTAGCAAACGAGAAGCGGGTAGTAATTTCTGAATTACAAGGTTATGAAAATAGCCCTGAATATCGCCTCAATCGCGCCGTTATCCGGGCGGTTTTTCCCAATCACGCTTACGGGTTGCCTGTGGGTGGCACCAAAGCAGATGTTGAGAAGTTCCAAGTTGAACAAGTGCGGAAATATTATCGCAATTTCTACAGTCCCGACAACGCCGTTTTAGTAATTGTCGGAGATGTGCAAGCTAGACAAACCCTCAACACCGTTAAAGAGATTTTTGGCAAAATACCGAAGAGACAGCAGACAGGGAAAGAAGACACGGGGACGCGGGAACGCAGGGACGCGGCGAATTTATCACAAACACTCTCCTCATCCCCGTCATCCCCCATCATCTTACGAGAACAGGGAGCAGGGGCACTGTTGCAAGTTGTATATCCATTACCAGATGTGAATCATCCGGATATCGCAGCGTTGGATGTTATGGATTATATCTTGACAGGGGGACGAAATTCTTATCTTTATCAGGCATTGGTGGACTCAGGTTTAGCAAGTGACATTACAGCTTCTGTTGCCAGCTTGCGGGAATCAAGCTGGTACGAATTGTTGGTGACAGCAAATCCCGAACAAGATTTGACAAAAATTGATGCCGTACTGAATGGTGCGATCGCCAACATAGCTCAAAAAGGTGTTAAATCAGAGGAAGTAGAGCGAGCCAAGACACAGTTAGAAGCTGCGGTAATTTTGAGTAACCGTGATATCACCAGTCAAGCAATGCAATTGGGCAACGATCAGACAACTGCCGGTGATTATCGCTTCACAGACCACTATTTAGCAGCGGTCCGGCAAGTGACTGCGGCGGATATTGTGAAGGTGTTAAACAAATATCTCAGACAAGAAGCCCGTACAGTGGGCTTTTTTGAACCAACCCTCAAGCAGACAAAAGAAATTAGTAACCAACCACAAATAACAAAAACTACGGAAAATTTAGCTGTTGGTTCGCCTACACCTCCATCAGAGATTGCGAAATATCTACCACCTGTAGATCGGACAACAGATACTATCAAGCAAGGGCTACCACAGCAATTGAGGTTAGCTAATGGTCTGCAAATCTTATTGCTACCTGACAAGACTACTGCCACCGTCACTTTGAGCGGCCACATCAAAGCAGGTAAAGAATTCGATCCAGAAGATCGAGCCGGACTGGCATCTTTGGTAGCAGATAACTTGATGAGTGGTACTAAAACTAAAGATGCCTTAACTCTTGCTAAAGCCTTGGAAGAACGGGGGGCTACTCTCGATTTTGCAGCCCACCGCGAAGGTATGCGTATTGAGGGTAATTGTTTAGCTGGGGACTTGCCTGTCCTCATTCAAACATTAGCAGATGCAATCAAAAATAGTACATTTCCCGAAAAAGAGTTAGAACTGAATCGCCAACAAGCTTTAACATCTCTCAAACTCGAATTAGATGACCCATCAGAAGTAGCAAAAAGAATATTTTTACAATCGATTTATCCGAAAAAACACCCCTTACACACCTTTCCCACAGAGGAGAGTCTACAGCAGATTAGACGTGAGGATGCGATCGCTTTCAAGGCAAAACATTATCGTCCAGATACTATGGTGCTAGTGCTGGTAGGAGATTTTGCGCCTGCTAAAGTGCGATCGCTCATCAGCACAGAGTTTGGTGACTGGCAAGTTAGCGGTCAACCACCAAAGCTAGAATATCCCACAGTGCCAATGCCAGCAAAAGTAGTGCGCGTCAACCCGGTTGTACCTGGGAAAGTCCAAGCGATTACTTATATGGGTTACACGGGTATTAACCGTCGAGATCCCCGATTTTACGCAACCTTAGTATTAAATCAGATTTTAGGAGGCGATACCCTATCCAGTAGGCTGGGAGCAGAAATCCGCGATCGCCAAGGTTTGTCTTACGGAATTTACAGCTATTTCCAAGCTCAAAGAAATGTTGGCACATTTTGGATTGAAATGCAAACTAGTCCAGGAGATACCAATCAGGCGATCGCTAGCACCCATCAACTACTACAGCAAATACATCAGCAAGGTGTAACTTCCCTAGATGTAAATACGGCTAAACGCACGCTGATCGGTAGCTATAACGTTTCTTTAGCAAACCCAGAAGAATTAACAAATATAATTTTGAAAAATCAGGTGCATGAACTGGATGAGTCAGAACTGCGTTCCTTTACTCAAAAAATCGAGCAAGTCACCCTGACTCAAGTCAATCAAGCAGCTCGTGAGTTACTCCATCCAGATCAAATTGTGGTAGTGACTGCTGGCCCAGCTCTGTTAGCAGATCAAAGAAACAAGTAAAATCCCCAGTGAATAACCACAATATCCACATCGCACCAAGCAAATATTGGGAATTAGCTACGACCAATTTCTCTTGTTAGTCAAACAAGTAAAGGATAAATGACTCGCCCTGATGATGTAGTTTCTATACTTGAGCGCTGATTTAATCAGTAACAGTTTGTCACTTTTTTACGTTACTTAAAACCTAATTTTCTAAATTCTATCCATGTAAATAAAAAAATGATTAAAGAAATCAGCAGTTCTACAGAAGCTACACCATAATAAATGCCGTCAACTCCCAAAAATATTGGAAAAATTAATAATATTGGTAAAAATAAAATGATATGTCTAATAGCTGTAATTACTCCTATAATTTTAGCATTGCCTATAGCCTGAAAAAATTCAATACTACATGCCACAAAAGAAGCAAATGGTAGTAAAAAAGTAACAATATGAAAGTTCAATAAATCGTTATAACTAAAATCAAAATCTGGTATTAACCAACGAATCAAGGTTTTTGGGAATATCTGTAAAGGTAGCCATACTAAGATTAAAAAAATAGTTCCACCTATTCCAAAAGTCAAATAAGCATTCTTGAGTCTTTGATATCCCTCTTTTATCACTTTGGGAGAACCCAATCGCTGAAAGCCTTTCGAGGCTTTAATTTCTAAGTTTTGGCTATAAATTTTAGTTACTGTTAGAAAATAAAGGCTCAAAGCTTGACTCAATCAAAGTTTCAGAATCT
>NZ_JAVRBR020000005.1:0-6994 GCF_034531165.2 Dendronalium sp. ChiSLP03b
AGCAAGCATTCGCCGGATTTTGGAGACGCGACTTTCCATGATTGGTTACGATGTGGTCACAGCAGGTGATGGCGAAGAAGCACTGTTAACGTTTCGCTCTTGTGACCCGGACTTAGTAGTTTTGGATGTGATGATGCCAAGGTTAGATGGCTATGGTGTCTGCCAGGAATTACGCTCATGTTCTGATGTCCCAATTATTATGCTCACAGCCTTGGCAGACGTTACTGACCGAATCACGGGGCTGGAGTTAGGTGCAGATGACTACATAGCTAAACCATTTTCCCCAAAAGAACTAGAGTCGAGGATTCGCTCGATACTTCGACGGCGGGGCAATAAAGGGAGTACTATTGGTGTCCCTAATTCAGGAATTATATATGTAGGTAATATCAAAATTGATACTAATAGGCGATCTGTCTACAAAGGTGATGAACGAATTCGCTTGACGGGTGTAGAGTATAGCTTGTTCGAGTTATTGGTGAATCACTCAGGCAAAACCTTTGCTCGTAGAGAAATTTTGCACCTCGTCTGGGGATATACTTCAGAACAACACGCAGATACTCGTGTGGTTGATGTGCATATCTCCCGATTAAGGGGAAAACTAGAAGATGACCCGAACAATCCAGAATTAATTTTGACCGCTAGAGGTTCAGGGTATCTTTTTCAAAGAATTATTGAACTAGAAAATTAATGATGAAAAATTAACAAATGTCTAGCTAGATATCAGAACCATCATAGATCCACATCGGTTTAATATTATGGGCTAAATGAAAGCCAACTTTCTCATAAAATGGAGTGGCGTTAGCAACAGAAAGTAGAATTTGTTGGTGAAAATCTGAGTATCGCTGTTTTAAATGCTCAATAATTTGACTACCGATACCACAGCGTTGATATGAAGGCAGTACCAACAGATGAGGATAGTAAACTACAAGAGCGCCATCCGAGATAGCATTTCCCAAACCCACAAGAATATCTTGATGCCATGCAGAAATAACAGTTTCGCTGTTGGATAAGGCAAATAATAACTTCTCAGGTTTATTAGCGGATGACCAACCGCACTGGCTATAAAGGTATAAGACTTGCTCTGGTGGAAGATAAAAGTTTTCTCGTAATTCAATTTCGTGAATATTCATTTAGAAAATAAAAACAAAAAACCAGAGTTAGATGATATGACACTTTTATTAAGTTATCAATAACTATGAAATCATCAAATGTCCTCCCTTAAAGTTGATACTGTGCTTTGTATCAACGGCAGCGTCCTCATTGTCTATTACACCCCTGGACATTGCTGGCAGTTTCGTGTCATTAGCAGGACAGGTGGCATTTTCGGAGAGCAAAAGATTTATTACAGTGCGTCAGCAGCTTTGAATGTTGGTTTGGAATGGTTGAGGGATGAAGGGTGATGGGTGCGTAGATGCTTTCGCAGCTTGTCGAGTGACATCGCTTCAAGACCGATTTTTCGTCAGCTGTACCAAGATAGCCTCAAGACTTTGTAGAGCAGCGTTAGTGGTGCGTTGGTGTTCTTCAAAGTTGCGCTGATGTATCTCGTGGCTTTCGCGTAGCTCAAGTAGTACATCATCTAAAATCGCGTTACGAGCAAGAACTTGGTTAACGTTAGTGGTAAGCTCTCGCATGGACTGTCTTAGCTCATCCACTTGTATCTGCGTGTTAGCTTGCCTAAGTGCTAGGTTATCTAACTGTGCCTGGGTTCTATCTAATTGCGTTTGAGTGTTAGCTTGTCGTTCGGCAAGCCCTAGCATGATTTGTTCAATGCGGTCTAGTCTGCTTGGGAAGTACTCAGGCGTGTCGGTCATTTTTGCTTTGGGTTCAGTCTTTACTAAAGATTATATTAATTTGCAGCCCTTGATTGCACGTCAATCCAAATCTACTTACGCTCCCGTTCCGTCACTCTCCCAATCCCCTGCCGCAGCGTAGGTACATTGCAAGTAAAGTAATTTAACCCCCACAAAATAGATTCTGCGCTACAGTCTTTCTAAGCGCATACTGTGTAAAAGATTCCACAGTGATTCAGTAGCAGGACTCTTGAGGGCATGAGGCAGTGGAAAAATTAAAGCTTCTTTGGCAAAGATTGTTTTCTAATGAGCAACTAGAGAAAGCTGGGGACGTTGTGGAATCTGGGGCAGAGATTACCAAAGCTAGTCTGGAATTTGCGATCGCCCTTGGTGTACTAGCGACTGCTCCATCAGCACCAGTAATAGCAGCAGGGTTATCGTTTGTAGGGATTGCGCGAAGTGGACTGAGGCTACTGCGTGATAAAACCAACGAAAAGGTTGAGATAGCAGAATGGGTAGCTGTTGCTTGTCCATTAGCTTATATCAATAGCTTTAACGCTTTAGTGCAAAGAAATGTTTGGTTGCAAGAAAGACTGAATGCAGAGATAGCAGAACAGGGTGTTAAAGTTGGGTTGACTCAACTGGGAGAATTGGAATTAGACAATAGTGAAGCTAAAGAAGCACTGAAACAGTTTTCAAATTCAACATTAGGACAAGCTTTAAATCAACAATTGTTTTCTTATTTACAACAAGCTGGAATAGCAGAGAATATTGCTTCAATTGTAACTGGATGGGTTGCTTGGGATACTTATAACTACATCAAGGAGCTTTTTTTATACGAGTCGCAAGATGTGCATAAAGACTCAAATTCTTTAGTAACAGCAGCACAAGAAGTAAGAGCAAATGAAAAATATGAAAGTATTGAGTCATATCTGACAGAACATATATCACCATCACCCAGCGATCCATTACTAGTTGAGCGTTGGAAAGTAATAGGTGAAGAATTTCAAATCCCTGAAATCTATGTGCCATTGAAAGCTCAGTTGTTAGATAGCAATGGCAAACCTAAACAAAAAGATACTGTTGATTTAGAGAGTTGGGTAAAAGAACAACTAAATAAAAACCATAAAAATTCCCAAGTCATGTTTATTCAAGCAGGGCCAGGGCGAGGTAAAAGTGTCTTCTGTAAAATGTTTGCAAATTGGGTCAGGGAAAATCTACATCCAATTTGGACACCAATATTAATTAGGCTAAGGGATATAGATACTTTTGAGCCAAATATCGAAAATACGCTCCGTGCGGCTGTAAGAGAAAATTTTGCAAACCGAGATGATTGGTTGAGCGATCGCAATACTCGATACTTATTTATTTTAGATGGTTTTGATGAACTACGTTTTGAAGGAAGAACAGCAAAAGGAATAGAAGATTTTCTGAAGCAAGTAGGGAATTATCAAGCACAAACAGGTTGTAAACATCAGTTTATAGTAACTGGTAGAGAGTCGGCTTTACATGGAATTGAAAATCGGATACCAACCAATTTAGACAGAGTAGAAATTGCGTTAATGGATGAGCAAATTCAGACGCAATGGTTAGAAAAATGGGCTAAATTATTTGGACAAGATAAAGCAGAAGAATTTCAGAAGTTCCTAAAAGCAGATAATTGCCCGGAACGTGTTAAAGAACTAGCGCGAGAACCACTGTTATTGTACCTTTTAGCAGCAATGCACCGGGATAATGAGTTAAACATTCAAATGTTTGAAGGTGCTAATCATGCTCAGGCTAAAATAATAATTTATCAAAAAACACTAGATTGGGTTTTAACAAAACAACGTCCTCAAGAGCTTAATAGAGAGCTTACAGAATTTGATACAGAAGACTTGCGATTTATTCTAATTGAAGCTGGATTATGTGTTACTCAATCTGGGAGAGAATGGACTTCAATAAAAGCAATTGAAGAACGCCTCAAGAATGATAAAACAGCGAGGAAGATGCTGGAAGAAGCACAGAAGAACCTTGGTGAAACTCCCTTAAGAAATGCGTTAGCAGCATTTTACTTAAGACCAGCAAAAGCATCTGAGTCTACAGAGGGCGCTGTAGAGTTTATTCATAAGAGTTTCGGTGAATTTTTATGTGCTAAAAAAATAAAAGAAAGTTTCAAAAAGTGGGTAAGGTTAGACCCTGAAATTAGACGTGAAACATTCGTTATTGATGATGAAAAGCTATCAGAAGAGATTTATGATTTGTTTGGTTACAGTGGGTTAACAGAAGAGATTGTAGGATATTTAATGGCTCTGCTTGATTCTGAAGAGAAGTTTCAATACTTAAAATTGTTTGAACGTTTGGAAGATTTCTATATTGATTGGTGTGAAGGGAAATTTATTGATGGACAAAAAGTGAAAATTTTCCCTTTCAATCAAATGCAAAAATTCCAAGCACTAAATATATCTTTGGGGTTGAGAGAGATAGATATATATACTGGCTTACATGTAATGATTTTACTTTTTGAATTGCATCGCTATGCTCAAAATAAAGATGATTTAAAAGATAATATTGTTTTTTACCCTTACGGTAAAAAGGATAGTGATAATTTTGATAACAATCGATTATTTAGGATTATTGGATACACAAACAGTATTGCTTTAGGTACTTTTTCGGCAACTGTTGGTTATTTTCTCTATGGCGCTAACTTTACTGAGGCTAACCTTACTGGTGCTAACCTTACTGGCGCTAACCTTACTGGCGCTAACTTTACTGGCGCTAACCTTACTGGCGCTAACTTTGACGGAGCCAACCTTGCTGGTGCTAACCTCTTAGGTGCTAACCTTATTGGTATTAATTTTATGGGGGCTAGCCTTAATGACGCTAGCCTAAAAGGTGCTAGCTTTAACGGTGCTAACCTGAACTTTGCTAGTTTTGAAAGGGCTAATATTGAAAAATCCAACTTTAAAGCAGCCAATTTGACTGGAGCTAACCTCAGTAAGGCTAAACTCAATGAGTCTGATTTTGAAGGATGTGATGTACAATCGGTAGATTTTAGTGAGGCTGACCTTCAAGATGCTAATTTCAAGAAGACTCATCTATGGGGAGTTAATTTCAGAGGCGCTGTACTGAAAGGAACTGACTTCAGAGGATCTTACTTTACTCAAATTGATTTTAAAGAAGTTGATTTTAATGGGGCTAATATTGAAGGAGTTGATTTCCTTAGGGCTGATCTTGAAGGGGTTAATTTTAGTAACTCTAACCTTAATGGAGCTAAATTCAATATAGTTAACTTCAGCAGATGTAGTCTTGTAAATGTAAGCCTCAAAAGAGCTACCTTTCACAGGGTTGAATTTATTGGAATAAGCCTTGAAAAGGCTAATCTCAGTTTGGCTGATCTTAGTGGCGGAGTTGATTTGAGGGAGAGTAACTTGGAAAGTGCCGACCTCTCAGGCGCTAACCTCTCAAGTGCTAACCTCAGAGGCGCTAATCTTAGTAATATTACTTGGGATAAGGATACAAATTGGGAAGATGTGCGAGGATTAGATAAAGCACGAAACGTACCAGAAGCCTTGCTTGCCCAATTAAACTCAACCTCGCCCCCACAAGACACTCCACCGTCAGCCTGACACAGCCGCCGCCAACCCCGACACCAACCGCCCCCGATAGAACTCCTGCTGCAACCCCGACAGTACCCCCAGCACCCCCAGCTCCGACCAAACCCCCAAATCCTCGCCGTGTAGAGATACCCGGTAGTAGCCACAAGCTAGGCGTAAGCACACCACAGGCATAAGAGCGTCATAGCACTTGGCCAACAACGATTGAACGATAGCTGGGAAGGTGGAATCAATGGGAGTTGGCTGTTTTGGTGTGATTGACTCGTTAGTTGTGAAATCGTAAGATTCAGCAAATGATTTATTAGTGATGCTTTGGGTATCGGTTAAGCCTTTACCCTTTTCCAAGCGCGTGAGTGTTTTATATAAAGGCATTTGATCGGACAGCCGCGTAATACGAAGTGAAGATAGTCATACTACACCCCTGTTAAGTCAAAATCAGTAACCCAAGCGAGGTGAGGATTAACCTTGGGCTTGTTGGTTGACTGGGGAAGGATGCAAACCCCCGTGTCCTCTGGTGCTGTTAAAGCCGGGGACAGCCATTCAATGCTGTAGAACCAAGCGCCGTTGATGAGCTGTATACCCAAAACAGTGCGGATTTTTGACCCATCAGCAGCAAACCGGAATTTGACAAGCTCACCCACCATGAACACGAGCTGTCCAATCTCCAGGGACTGAAGTTGCCCAGAGCCAACGATTTCGTGTCCTCGCACAGAAACAATCTCGTTGTCCAAAGTAATGGAATATTCCCAGCCGTTGTCAGACCACTCGACTCCACAGCAGTAGCCAAACGATTTTGTCGTGGTGACGTACACTCGCTCCAGCAGACTGATGCACAACGGCGGGATTTGTTGACCCCAAGGTGGTGAGATGTACCAATAAGTTTCTAAAGTATTGATGAGGTTCGTCATACGATAGCTCCTGATAACTGTTTTTGAATGTGAGTGAATAACTGCGCGGCGAACAAAGGAGGAACCGAATACCCGATGATTGATCCAGCCGTGGCCGTCTCAGGCGGAAACTTATACCAAAACGGAAAACCTTGCAAAATAGCAGCCCCCTCAATAGACAAAGATTTGACTGTACCATCAGACAACCAGATGTCTGCGAACTTGTTGCGGTTGCAGCCTTTGTGGTCAGTGAAATGCGATCGCACGATAGTATTAGCAGGTAGATGCCCAGGCTTGAGCTTCAACCCATTGCGCCCACCAACCCGTTCGATCAGCAGTGGTGCGGGTTCATTGTTAGCTAAAAATCGTTCTACCGCTTGCTGTTGTCGAACAAGTAATTGGGAGTCGGGCATTGTGTGGATTAGATGAGCGATCGCCCCATACCAACCTACAGGGCCAGATGTTGGTGGTAGTGAGATAGCCCTATCCTGACAAGCTATCAGAACTAACCGCCGCCGCGCCTGGGGTAGTCCATAGTCAGCCATGTTTACCACGCTGTAATTGACGTGATAGCCAAGTGATACCAATTCACTAAAAAAATGATAGAAATAGTTAAGTCAGAAATATGAGCATAAGTTCATGGCTGGAGTCACCAAAGTAAAAATAGAAGAGTCAGCAGAGGAATTACGTAAACTGCTGAAAAAACAGAAAACAGCATTAG
>NZ_JAVRBR020000006.1:0-24034 GCF_034531165.2 Dendronalium sp. ChiSLP03b
AGCTGGTCAAGTACGGTGACAAGCCGAAAGACTACGGTACAGATGTTTATACTAGCTTTGCCGTTGATTTCATCCAACGTTCTGCCAAAGACGGCAAACCGTTTTTCGTTTATCTGGCTCCCTTCAACATTCACGGACCATTTACACCAGCACCACGCCATGAGGGCCTCTTCCCAGGTGTTAAAGCGCCCCGCCCAGACAATTTTAACGAAGCTGATGTTAGTACTAAGCCTAAATTCATGCAAGATTTGCCTCGACTCAATCAAACACAAATTGACAAAATTGATAAAACGTATCGCAAGCGCTTACGATCGCTCCAGTCAGTTGACGAGGCAATTGGCAAGTTGGTAGATACGCTCAAGGCAAATGGGCAACTTGACAATACTTACATCATTTTCACCTCCGATAACGGTTTCAAACAGGGTATTCACCGGGCAAGTACAGGCAAACTAAGTGCCTACGAGGAAGATATTCGCTTGAATCTGCTAGTGCGTGGACCGGGAATTCCAGCTGGCAAAAAACTGCCCCAGCAAGTGGGTAATATCGACTTTTTCCCAACCTTTACCGATATGGCTGGAGTTGAACCACCCGCTTTTGTTGATGGACGCTCGGTCTTACCCTTGTTAAAGCGTACGACGCCAAATCTGCCTAAGTGGCGCTCTGCATTTTTGATAGAACACAAACAAGATCAAAAGCGAGATGCTGCACTTGAGAATCAGACAAAGCTTCTTCAGGAGCAGTCAGAGCTTGAGGATCAGTTAGAGCTTGAGGATCTGTCAGAGCTTCAATTGCTCCAAGAAGGAGGCCAGGTACCGAAGCTCCCTACTTACCAGGCGATCCGGACACAAGATTACACCTATGTGGAATATAAAACTGGGGCGAAGGAACTGTACAACATCAAAAAAGACCCATATCAGTTGAACAACCTGGCTTCTACAGCCGATCCAACTCTACTCAAACAGCTTGCTGACCGACTGAGTAAACTGCGTACTTGTCAAGCCGATTCCTGTCGGGCAATTGAGGAGGAGCCGTTCACTCCCTAAGAAGGTTCTGCCAGGATACTTACCACGTATCCTGGTAAATCAGACACAGCAACAGCAAATATCCAAAGCCAGCGATGGAATTTAGGGTTTTTGGTGGCTTTGTTGCATGAAACAGAAAAAAGACACACCTTTTCTCAATAGAGTGGTGAATTAATCTTCCACTTGGTAGCTATCTGGTCTACCCAATTGGATCATGCGATTAAGCGCAGCACCGCAGCAGAAATAATTCGACAGCTTGGTTATCAAAAAAGCGTCGTCTTAACTTACCCCCAAAAATAGTTTTAAGTCGAAACATTGCTGTCTCGGATAATGAACGTCGATGATATCCACTTTCTTGTTTCCATTGTTTAGCTCCAACTTGGCGCACTCTACGGATATTTTCTTCACGTGCATGAGGTAGTGCTGCCTTAGAGCTACCATGTTGTTGAATTTTGGCATTACTACGAGGCGGAATTGCAGCTTTTGCTGCTCGCTTGGTAATGGTGTCATAACAGTCAAATGTGTCATAACCACCATCCCCTGAAACTTGTTCAATTTCCCGATCAATCTGCTCTAATAAGTCCGGTAAAATCTCGCAATCAGCCATATCATTAGTAGTTACCACAGCCGCCAAAATCTCTCCGGTTCCTTCATCCACTCCCAGATGTAACTTCCGCCACGTTCGTCGTTTACCTACCCCATGTGTGCGAACTTTCCACTCTCCCTCACCGTATACTTTCACCCCAGTTGAATCCACTACAACATGGATAGCGTCGTTCTTTGGAATTACAGGCAGTGTCACTGACAACTTGCTCAGACGACGGCATAGGGTAGAGTGATCCGCAGGGCAAACGCATCTAAAGTATAAGAATCCTTTAATGGCAAGGGTTTGGGCGTTTTATAATTGAGTCTCTTTTTTCATCAATATCCTTGTCCCGCAAGGGTTTCAGGTTTTACGTGCGTTTGCCCTGGAGTGATCCGGCACTGCTAGCTCAATCCCCATGAGTATGAACAACGACTCCAAAAAACCCTCTGCTTGCCGTCCCGGCAGATGAAATACCGATTGAATCGTTCCCATTGTAGCGATCGCCACGTCACTGTAATAATTCGAGGCTCCCTTCTTTCCCGTTTTCTGTTCATTACGCCATTGCTCAATTACCTCTTCATTTACCCAGAAGGTGATACTGCCTCGTTGCTTTAATGCTGCATCATAAGCGTTCCAATTCTTAACTTTGTACTGGGCTTTCGTCTTCATCGTTGGGCTACGTGGGAGAACATAGGCTATATGTAAAATTTACCATTTTCCCTATTCATGCAACAACGCCTCAAGCAACTAGAAAAACGTTTATCTAAGCAGTTGATTAAAGCCCAAACCGAACTTAAACAGTTATCTCAACAGCAGTTTGCTTGTGAAAAAGATGCCCAACTTGCTGCTGAACGCATGAATTGTAAGTTGCCTTTACATCAGCTAGTTGATATCAAAGTAGTTGAGATTTTGCAGCACAAAGGACGTGGTAGACCGCGCAAGAATGCTGTTATAGAAAAGCACTATCAACTTTGTGCAACACTTGCACCCAAACAAACTGCTATAGATGTTGAAGTCCAAAGAGCCGGTAGGTTCCTCCTAGCAACCAATGTTCTTGATGCCTCTGAGTTAAGTGATGATGATGTGTTAATTGAGTATCGGGACTTAAACTGATAGTTATGCTACTAAAAATGAAAAAACACCCGCTGATGTTGAAAAGGCAAAGCATCTAATTCAGCAAAACTCTGACTGGATTAACTATTTTACACGTCTGCCCAATCAGGAGGTTCTTGAGTTAATGAAAAAGTCTCATATTGGTTTATTACCAACCTATGCTGATACTTATGGCTATTCTGTTTTAGAATTTCAAGCAGCAGGATGCCCTGTGATTACAACTAATATTAGAGCTTTAACAGAAATCAACGATAATAATGTAGGATGGATAATAGAAATTCCTAAAAGTAGTTTAGGAGAAGCAATTAACACGACAAAAGAAGGTAAATTCGTCATTAGTAAATCGATCAGTGAGGGAATTGAGCGAGCAGTACATGAGATATTTAGCGATCGCAAAGTAATTCTAGAGAAATCAAACAGATCAATCTCTAGAATTATCGAGCATCATTCCATTGAAGACTATGCTTCTAGACTTAAAAACATTTACCTTGAAGCAATCCGAGCAGACAAAATATAACTTTGAAATGCTGTAGTGAGCGCTGTTGGAATAATGTACCGTCCGCGATCGCAGTAATAGAAAAGGGATAAGTCCTAATACAGTTATACCATCTGCCGAGCCATCAACTGAGCAAACAATCCTTTGGTAGTTGCTAATTCTTGAAAAGTTCCTTGTTGCACAACTCGGCCTGCTTGAAGTACATAAATGCGGTGAGCGTTGCGGATAGTACTAAGCCGATGAGCAATAATGATTCTAGTGACTTGCAATTTATCCAAGCTTTGAGTAACTATGGCTTGGGTTTTGTTATCGAGCGCACTAGTAGCTTCATCAAATAGTAAAATTTTTGGTTTGAGTGCTAAAGCTCGTGCAATCAATAGCCGTTGTCGTTGTCCACCGGAAAGATTACTCCCACCTTCACTGATGACTGTGTGCATTCCCATTGGCATGGCAGCAATATCATCAGCTAAACCTGCCATTCTAGCCGCTTCCCAAGCTTGGTCAATCGTCAGTGCTGCACCACTAGTAATGTTATTAAAAATAGGGCGTTGCTGAAACTGTAATGAACTAAGCAGGTAGAGGAACTGTCTGAAATTTCAAGTAGTGGAGCAGCAAACGAAGCGAACATTTTAACATCTCGACAGACTTTGAGTAGCACAAGGTCTTGCGGTGTAAGCGTGCTAGGTAATGCCGAAGACGGGTGTTCTCGGACTCCACGCGAGTCATATAGGTCTTGCTTACAATCTGGTCACCTTCACAGATGAACATCGGGTAAACCTTCCATCATCGGTAACGTAAAAGAAGCACTGCCAGCATTTTACAATTGACCACAAACCTTGGAATGTTTCTGCACTGCGTAGACGCTTTGCGGCTTGTCGCAGACATCGCCTATTACCCATGCTAGAATTCCCGCTTGCTGGTGATTAACTGCTGTCCAAATCCATAACTTGTTGCGTTTGCTCCCGACAAAAGTTTGCAGTTCATCTAGGTCACTCACCTCTGGAATGTCTTGAGACTCTGGAGCATCACGCAGTTGATGTCCAGCTTCCCTAATCCAATGCATCACAGTTGTATGGTGGATCTCGGTGACTCGTTCGATACCTCGCAGCCCCATACCGTTGAGGTACATCTTGATGCACAATTGCTTGACCTCATCACAGTAGCGCCAAGGACGATAGAATTCCAGAAATTGACGATTGCACTGCTTGCACTTGTAGCACTGTCTTCCAAGGGCATTGCCCGTTTTTAGCCGTTTTAGTTGAGTGACATTGAGGACATTTCATCCCTCTATTATGTCAAATTAAGCATTACTCTTTCAGCAACGCCGCGATCGCAATTAAAGTCAGTAATACGTCGTATTGCAGCATTACTATTACATATATAAATATAGAAGCTATGGCGATCGCACTAGTAGCTAATTTTCCGGAGAGCAAGTTTGCTATATTATCGTTGAGTTGTATACGACCACTAATTTCTCCTGCAAATCGCTGATCGTAAAAACTGATGCTTAGGCGTAAAATATGCCATAGTAATTTACTGTTCATGCTGGCGGACAGCTTGACTTTTAACTGACGCAAAAACCGCAACTTTAATAGCGTTAAAAATCCATTGAGTCCGGCTGTGAAAATCATCCCTAATATTAGCGGACGCAGCGGAAATTTCCCCTGGCGCGATCGCAGGGTTTATGCTTGTTTGAATACTCATGAGTTCGTGTCTAAAAAATCACTAATTGGGGTTATAAAAGCCGCAGGTCATCTTTGAAATACCTGTCAGTTTTCTTAAGTCTATCCTTGTTAGAGTCGATGGGCGGTATTATCCGCTGCACCTCTGTGTTCAATCTGGGCGTGCGACTTTCACCGCACCCAGCTTTCGATGTTCTACCTTGCAGTTTTGCCCATGTGGATGTAATCGTGGCAACTTTCGTGAATAGCAAAAAGGTTTTTGGTTTTCCAGTTATTGTGGTTTCCATCGACATGATGTAGATGTACCTTTTCACCCTCCAGAAACCGAGTCTGGTCAGTGTGGACAGATAGGGAGTCATACCTGAGTCTGGCAGATGGGACTTCCACCCATATCAGACCGAGAGTTCAACTCTTAGTGGCAGTAATCTGCTGCCAAGTTGGTGGAGTTATTTACGGGCTGGTTACCGTGATTCCTCCACAACGAATCGCACCCAATGCTCCCAAGCCACTACCACTTCATCTCCTAAGTCCTCTATTACCTCACCCTTCTGCACATACAAGGCACTGTAGGGATCAGCATGGGCAACAATAGAACCAAGCCCAATAATCAATTCGCAATTCGTAAGTCGCTGCTTTTCGCAATTATGAGAAACCGTCTGTTCCCTAATTTTGGAGAATTCGGCTTTCTCTAGGGCGGCGATTAACTCTGTCTCTTGCGGTGTCAATTCTGCCCAGTAGTCTTGTTTGATTACCTCGTACTCTTTTGCCACAGCTAAATAGTCCCACCAGCTACACCCAGGCTTGGATAACACAGCCCGAATATCGCTAACCGCCTGTGGAAGTAGCTGCAATTGTTCGGCTCGATATGCGATCGCCTGCGGTGTTGGCTCACTGCCCAGAATCAGAGCCGCAGCTTGGAGTGCTTGAGTGTTGTTCATTGCACTGGCCAGATTACCTAAAGCTATGCCCATCAGTCGTAGGCATTCGGTGGCGTTTTCCTTGGGTGGCTCCGCGCCAGCGATCGCAAGTCAATTTTTCAATAGGTATTGCAGATATCAGTCTTTTACTGCAAAACTGATGTAATACGTGATTTTACAGTAATTAAAATTCTTGCAGAGTAAATAATCTGTAAACATATATTTCTCTTTTTAGAAGGTAAATCCGAGCTAGAAATTGCTTGTAAACGCTGAAAACAAGATTTAATAAGGACAACCATAATATGTAATAAAGAGTTTAGATTTGCTTAAGCTTATCTACTATCGTAAATCTACTGGGATTGCTAATATCAGTCTGGAATCCTGTCGTGTACATTTGTAGCTTTGTATAGACACTACCTAGACTAACCGTTATGCACATTAGTATCCCAGACGATGTCAAAAAGCAGTTTCATGCAGCTTGCGCTTTACGTGGGTTGAAGATGAGCCAAGTTGTAGTAGACATGATTGAGCAATGGCTGAAAGCGAATGCAGTACAGCCATCTAATGAATTGCACGAAAAAAACTGCTGTAAATTAGAGTTTGGTGATAGTGTCCCTGATATGACAGTAGTTGCGACAAATTAATGCCTAAATCTGACACGCCAAAATAAAAAAAGTATCTTTCAGTCTTCTTTTTGGGATTGGTTCTGTGGAATGGGAAACTGACCCAACAAAACACAGAGTAGCTTGTTCATTGTACGTTGAACTCATGACCTGCATTGCTGCAACCACTAAAAGCAGACAACGGATTTTTGTGAAAGGCTTTAACATCCTCATACAATTTGTTTCCTGTTATGCGGTAAGTCCTTAAAGAAGGTGGGCCAGATGTGGGAGCATCTCATAATTCGGTAGGAGGGATTGCGATTGCTGTACTAAAAAACGGTTTACGTCCCTGAGTCTCCAAGCTGCATCCGCTGTTGCAGACATAAGAAGCCTAGCGACCACCGTACCAGAGTCCGAAAGAGCATGAGCCAAATTGGTTTAAGAAACCAAAATTATGGAAAACAAAACTCCAGTGAAAAAAATACTGATTTTAGCAGCGAATCCCAAAGGTACTCCATACCTGCGTTTAGATGAAGAGCTACGAGAAATTGGGGAAGGATTGCAGCGTGCCCAAAAGCGTGACCAATTTAGTCTAGAGCAAAAGTTAGCAGTCCGTCCACAGGATATACAACGTGCATTATTAGATATCAAACCACAAATTATTCATTTTTCGGGGCATGGTGCTGGAGAAGAAGGATTATTTTTTGAGGATGAGACTGGCCAGCCCAAGTTAGTAAATGGAGCCGCCCTCGCTTACTTGTTTGAACTATTTGCCAATCAGATTGAGTGTGTAGTGTTGAATGGTTGCTATTCAGAGGAACAGGCAAAGGCGATCGCTCAAGATATCAACTATGTTATTGGCATGAGAAAGGCGATCGGCGATCGGGCTGCTACTAAATTTGCAGTAGGATTTTACGATGCTTTGGGAGCAGGAGAATCCATTGAGTTTGCCTACAAACTAGGTTGTGCTGCTATCCGCCTGCAAGGAATCGAAGAACACTTGACACCAGTTTTGCTGAAAAAGCCAGAAGTAGTTAGTACAATTCCGAGCAAGCCAGAACCTGTGAATAAACCTGAGAAGCAAGCGATCAAAATCTTTTTTTCCTATGCCCACGAGGATGAAGATTTACGCAATAAACTAGCAAAACATTTGATATTAATGCAGAGGCACGGAATAATTAAAGCTTGGCATGACCACGATATTGCAGCTGGAGATGATCGGGAAAGTGAGATTGAAAAGTATCTCTATTCCGCTCAGATAATTCTACTACTGATTAGTGACGATTTTATATTTTCACAAGAGCTTTGGGAGCGTGATGTGACACGGGCAATGCAACGACATGAAGCAAAAGAAGCCCGTGTAATACCAGTTATACTTCGACCAGTAGATTGGAAGGACGCACCCTTTGGGAGATTGCAACCGTTACCAAGAAATAGACAGCCTGTAACAACCTGGAAGAATCAGGATGAGGCATTTACAGATATTGCTAAAGATATCCGCGAAGTGGTGACTAGATGGTATGAAATATAAAAATACACGTAGGCTAGCTAGTGCTTTGTAGGAGTTAAAAGACTTAAAGCATCTGGCGTTTAGCACTACCTACCTTACTGAAGATTTTTCACAAATGATTTAGGATTTCTATAGTAATAACTACTAGGGTAAATGTGACAACAATTAATGAGAGTAATGTTTTTATAAAACATTATGTTCAGCCAATTGGAAGTATATATTTTCTATATTTCATAAGAGGTATGATTGAGTGACACAAGATACTGAGGTTAACAAAACACAAAAAGCAAGATTTCCGGAAGTAGAAGTTTTCTTTTATTATTCAGACAATAAAGAAGATGAAGAACTTCGGAAAAAGCTTGCTAAACAATTAAATATTGGTAAAGATAAAATATCAGTTAATTACTATTATCCAAGCGAAGTAAGTGCAGGAACAGATAAAAAAGAAATTGAAAAACACCTGAAAACAGCTAATTTAATTATTATACTGATAAGTTCTGATCTTTTTAGTCTAGATAATTATAATTCTTATAAAGAACTTATACTAACAAGGCATACAGAAAAGCAAGTTACTGTTATCCCTGTTTTACTTCGTTCATGCACTTGGGAAATAAGTGAATTTGGAAATGTTCAACCTCTTCCTAAAAATAAGAAATTTGTTACCGAATATAAAAATACAGATAGAGTCTTAACAGAGGTTGCTAAAGGTATTATAGATGCTGTTAAAAAAATTTATGGTCTGCCAGCAGAGTATGAAGAAAACAGTCCTATTCCGCCCAAAGAAAAACCTGAAAATAAGAGCCAAATCGAAAAAATTATAATATCGCTCAAGTCTATTAAATGGGATGGTGTTCGTAATGTTTTTCTGAGCAGTATGTCGATAAGTTTTATAGTGATATTTGTGCGTTTTATTGGAGGTTTAGAGTCATCAGAACTATGGTTGTTTGATAATATGATGAAACTTAAACGACCTGAAGAGCCAGATAAAAATATATTAATTATTCAAGTAACTCCAGAAGACATACGTAACCAGGGTTCAGAACAACGGCAAGGTTCTTTAACAGATACTACCTTATTTAAAATTCTAGATAAACTACTACAAAATTCAGAAAAAATTCGACCAAAAGCGATTGGGTTTGATATTCATCGAGAATTTGAAACTAAAAATGCAGATTTATCTAAACTTTTAAAAAATAACAAAAACAATCCTATTTTTACTGTTTGTTATGTAGGTGATGAAACTCAACAGAATTCTGATGGAGTCAAACCACCTCCTGAATTTATCAACAACCGAATAGGATTTAGTGATTTTTTACCAGATAAAGATGGTATCGTTCGTCGCCATCTTCTAATAATGGATAAAAATCAGAATTCATCTTTTTGTAGATCAAATTCTGATAACAAACCAATCACAAAGGCCTTTAGTCTGGAATTAGCCAGACATTTCTTAAACCAGTCAGAACAAACACTAAATGAAATTCCTTTAGAAATTGGTAATACTCTATTCGAGTCAATTTACCGTGACTACCGGGGCGGCTACTCAATGTTTACCGATTTAAATGGATATCAAATACTATTAAATTATCGAATATCTTGTATAAATGGGGCTACTTGCTCTCCGGAAAATATTGCACCAAAAGTTACAGTTGCGGACGTTCTCAAGCCTGACTTTCTTCAAAGGTACAAAGACTTTGTAGAAGACAAAATTGTTTTAATTGGAGTGACAGATCCTACTTATGAAGCTCCTTGGACTACTCCCCTGTATTCTAAAAGTCACCGACAAATACCAGGGGTAATAATTCAAACCCAAATGATCAGCCAACTTATAAGTGCAGTTTTGGAAAAACGACCTTTGTTACAAGTGTGGTCTATTTGGTTAGAGATGTCTTGGATTTTTACTTGGTCATTAATTGGAGGAATTTTAGTTCAAACTTATCGCACAGACAAAAGGTTAACTGTGTTGAGGGTAGGGGTAATAGTTTTTTTGATTTTACCTCTTAGTTGCTATATGATGTTTATTATTCCTATAGTTTGGATACCTTGTATACCTCCTATTTTAAGTTTTATTGGTACAGGAGGAATGGTATTATTTTTAAAGTTAAGATTTTCAATACCTCAAAAGCCTTCTTAACTTTTGAAACTATCTATCATTTATGTTTAAATTTTGTTTACCCACAGCACGGTGGTTCAAAGCTATTATCAGTACGATTCTAGCGATCGCCCTTTTTATTAGCTATCCTTTACCAGTTCTAGCACAACAAGATGATAGAAACTTTATTCAAGTTTTTTTAGAGGGAGTAGAGTCTGTCTTAAAAGGGCGATCGCAGCGCAAAGAACTGAAAGCACCCAATGGTCGCCCACGAGGAGGAGCCGGTAGAGGCCGCTGTCCTGCGCTGATATCTTTAGACAATAATGAAATCCCACTGACTGCTTTTGTTCCTACAATACAAGAACCACTGTCAACATCTCAGGTAGATATTGTTTGGGGTCGGACAATCGAAGCATATCCAACCTTCTGGTTTTACATTCCTTATGTTTATCAAGACTCAGAAATTGAGTATGGAAGATTCGTCTTACTAAACCAACAACAGCAGATTGTTGCTGGGCCAATCTTTGTTAAAATCCCTGATGGTAATCAACCTAGTATTGCAAAATTCACCCTTCCAGAAACTGTCGCTGCTTTAAAAGAAGATCAAGAATACAACTGGTATTTTTCAATTCTTTGTAATCCTCTCAAGCCATCACGAAATCCAGGAGTCACGGGCTGGATTGAAAAAATTAAATTACCGATTCTACCACCAAAAAGTAGTTTGTATTATGCCAAACAAGGAATTTGGTATGATGTCGTAACACGTTTATTCCAAAATCAAAATTCAGAAATAGAGTTACAAGACCGGATTGATCTCATCAAGTATATTTTCAAAGATGTAATAGAAAAACCACAGAAAGAGGAGAAAATAAATGAAGAGGAATTAAATAAAATAGCAAATAAAATCGCAAGCTTACGTATTGAGGAACTAATTCCTGTTCCGAATCCAGAATCGCCGTAAGAAACACATTTAGAGGTTGTTTTAAAAGTGGTTAGCTGTGATTTTGGACACTTGTTGATCCCCTTTAGCTCCCCTTAAAAAGACTACTGTGTATACACAAGCCTTGGAAAGGGGGGATTAAGGGGGGTAATATCCGGGATATGAGTCCTGTGTACCTCTGCGGTTCGTAAAAAAATTGACCTTAATAAAGAGTTTTAACTCTAACCTAAGCGTATTGATTTATAACATCTTGAAGATGGGGACTTCCGCGATAGGTTAAAGCCAGTTGCCAAGTAAGATGTAAGGTGCCCAATATCTTGGATGTTCGCGGCCAGGTAAATCCTTTAATGCTTTTTGAGCTTGTTGCAAGGCTTGGGCTTTTGTTGTTACCTTGGGATCAATTAATTGCTTATAAAAAATTTTAGTAAAATCAACACTGATTTGATCGTCCAATGTCCACAACGAAGCAATTGCACTGCGAGCGCCTGCTCGAACGCCTACACCAGAAATACCTAAAGTTGCTCGCTTATCGCCAGTAGCAGTTTCACACGCACTCAACATAAGTATTTCTATAGGTTCAGGCTGCCTTTGAGCTTGCTTGCGGAATATCTCACCAACTTGATTCATTTTGATAGGCTGATCGTAAGCTAAAAGAAATGTTTTTTCAGGACTCGAACTGAACTCACCGTGTGTAGCTAAGTGGAGAACTCTAAAATCAAAAGTATTAATTTCGTTCTTGAATTTATCGATTTTGAACTCCCAATCAATCAGTTTCGTAACCGAATAGCCAGAATTAGGTATCTCTTCAATTGCTTTTATTTCTGTTTCGACATAATTCAACTTAGGATATTTTTTGGGATTTATCTCTTGTTCTTTTAGCCCTGCTGCCAAAATTTTAAGTCCTTTACCTTGGAGAGCTTTGGCTTCGGGAATCTCCAATCTGGGAGCTAGAGCCAGTGTATAGTTATCAATTAAATACTTTGGTTGTTTTTCTCGATCATTATCATCAACCACTAGTGCTGCTAATGGAATATTCCGCAAGTTAGTATCTAGAGCAAACACCAATGTTTCAATTTCTTGGTCTTTTAAATAATCCTCGGCTCCTTTAATCAGCCAGTTATATACGAGTTTGGCTTCTTTGTTAACATCTTTGAAGGTATAATCTTCTTCTAGGTCTAGTTGCAACTTATTAATAACAGCATTAAATGTATATTCTTTGACATTTATCTGCAACTTTTTGATTTGTTCTGCAACTGTAGTTTGGTCTATTGCAGTACTGTAGTGTTTTAGATTCTGTACTCTATCGTTTTTTGACTCTTCCTTTACCCGATCTGTTAACTTCAAGTTGTTAGGTAACTTAAGAATGACTTCGATTCTATCATCTAAAACAATTGGATATAAAAAAGCTGTTTTTATAGGTTGCTGATCGATAATTTGATCAATTTCTTCTAAATTAAACTCTGGACAGGCTAGACGTAAGAAGTTTTCTAACTCTACTGCTTGCAAAGAAGCTATAACTTCCCGTGCTTTCGCTAGATGTTCTTCGTCGGGATTATTATCCCATAAAAGTAAGTCAACATAATCTCGATAAACACTTTCGATATCATTTTGAAAAGCGAATTGGGCATCAGGATTACCTGCTACTAACTCTCTACGCAGTGATTGCAAAGTTAGATAAGCTTTTTGATACATTTGGCTAGCAAAATCCATATTTTGCATAGCTTCTGGCTTTAACTGTTTAGTTTGAGCCTGTATCCTTCTTGGAAGTTGAGATTTGTAAATACGACCTAACTGCCACTCCCACAGGTACTCAATGTCTGATGGTGAAGCAGCAGTAGATAAAGATTGAGCAATAATCAAAGCTTTCTGAGTATTTTCTTGAGCTAATTTCCATCCTTGACGTTTTTCATATAGCTCACCAAGATATCCATAGCCATAAGATTCTGCTTTCAAGTCGTTGATATCTCTAGCTTGTTTGATTATAGTTGCAAGCAAATTTTCTATTTGGGCATCAGGCATATTTTGAATACGAATTAGGCTTCTAGCAAAGTTTAGCTTGATAAAGAGTGCTGTATGATTAACTGGAATGTTTGCTATTTGCTGTTGAAGACTATCTATTTGCTGTAGCGGAATTCCCATGTTTGGGTTTGCTAACTGCCTAACTACCCCATAAAGGTTTACATCTGTTAATTCACTGCTTAAACTTTCAAGTAAGAGAGGTTTTTTCTCTGAGGGAAGCAGCCGCCACTCCTCACATATTATATTTTCAGAAGAATTATTATACTGTTTATCAAACTTTTGAAAAATATCTTCTTGAGTTTCTTTGTTGATTTGATTACGCCAATCTATTAAATCTAATACAATACTTAAACGATTAAGCTGTGCCTGTATTTTTACCAAACTAGGAGAATTTGACACTTGGTTTTGATAGCTGAAAGCCTGTTGGTATATACGATCGGCAATACTAGCGTATGTAAACGCACAATTCAAATTCTCCAGTTGCTGATTGCGGCTATAAAAGTCTTGCTCTCTGTTACCTAAAGTACGTACAGTGTTAGCTAAATCTAATGATATGGCTCCTGCTTGTTCAGGCAAAGATTTGTTATTGCGTTCTAATAATACTAATATTTGGTATGACCAATCAAGTTCACCCAGCCCCCGAAAAACGTTGGCTAAAAGACGTAAACCAGCAATTTTAGCAGGAGTATTTAAGAGCTTGATTAATCCTTCTGGTTTCTCTAATTTCTCACTAAACTGCTGACGCTTTTTTGGGTCTTGTATTTGTAAAGAACAGTCTTTCTCTCCATAAAGTGGTAACAAAGTATTACAAGCTCGTGGATATAGCCCCATTGCCTGTTCGGCTTGTGCTTGGTTAATTAGGTTATTAATTGCTTCATCTTCATTTTGATTTTTACGGTAGGCTATTACAGCTTTTTGCCAACAATCTATTGCTTCGTCAAAACGACCAATCTCGTAATTAGCTTTTCCTCGTAAACTGAAATCTTCTGGGCTGATAGTTGCTGTTTGTGAACAACTTAACTCTTGTGTTGTTTGCTGTTGTGTTTGTGGCTGTAAACCTGTAACTTTTGCCAAAGTCCAAACTTGGATAATAAAAGCTGAAATTAACCCCATCAGGGCTAAAAAAACTATGGAAATTGTTTTTTTACGCAACTTTAGCATAGAAATTTGATATTTTATATGAGGTGTAAATAGTGAATTCTCATTTAAAAATTAGAAGGGGTTCCATAGTACAGAAAAATATAACCCTTGTTCTTGTAAAGTTCTGTTATTAGAATCAGTGGAAACGAGGGGAATACCCCAATCAAAACGCGCGTCTAAGCGATCGCTCATCTGAAAGCGCAAACCCAAACCCGCTGATAATAGTGGATTTGGCTTCAAATCTGAACCCTCAAAGTTATTCCAACCTGTACCCACATCAATAAAAGGTACTATTTGTAACAAACCTTGGATTTCCGGAAAGGTTTTAATTGGTAAGCGAAGTTCTGCGGAACTAAAGAATCCATTGTCTGCAAGCAAAGCATCTTGACGAAAGCCTCTAACACTTGCTTGACCACCAAGACGAAATTGCTCTAGAGATACAAGTCTGCGGTCTGCTAGTTGCAAGTCTCCCCGCAGTACTAGCAAAGTATTTTTGCTCAAAAGGCGTACCCATTGAGCTTGTCCTCTCCAAGCAAAAAAGCGGCTGTCGGGTTCAGAGTTGTTGATTGTGGCTCCCAGCAAATCAAGTCCTAGACTGAACTGAGAGCGGAGTGCAAACACAGAGCGATCGCGCCGATCGGTCCATTGTTGAGAAAAGCGCAGTGCAGAAATACGAGTCCGTCCCTCATCATCGGCTCCTGGTGAAATGGGAAAAGGGCCGATATTATCAAGTCCGATAGAAGTTTGAGTTTGTTGATGGGATAAGGCTACTTCCAAGGTCAATTCTTGGCGAGGATTGCGAAACAGGGGATGGCTCAGTGCGAGTTGGTAATTTTCAGAATTAGAAGAAATATCCAGCCGATCAACAGGTTTTTCAATCACATTGTTCCAACTCTTTCCGTAGCTAAAAGTTAGGGTAGTTTCTTCAGGAGTCAGGGGTAAAGCATAGCTGAGATTCACTTCATTACTACCATCGGTGTTGGCATAAGATAAACTCACACTGTCTCCTATCCCTAACAAGTTTTCCTCTGTTAACCGAGCGCTACGTTGGAAAGTACCAACGCCAGGAGAACGGTTATTATCAAGAGCAATTTGACCGTGAAAGGTTCTAGCTTCTTCCACTCGAACTATCAGCAAGTTAGTACCAAAACGTTTACCAGCAGCTAACTCCGCCGATAAATTTTCAATTCGGGGATTGAGTTGCAGTAGTTGTAGTGCTTCTAATAACTGCTCGCGATTGATTGGCTTTTTGTTAGCCCTTGCTAGGCGGTTGCGAATATAGCTTTGATTTAATCGCCGATTACCAATGACTTGGATGCCTTCTAAAGTACCCTCTACAATCTGGATTTTCACAGCACCAGCCTGGGGTGGTGGTGGTAGTTCTTGTTCTGCTGGAATTAATGCTCCAGAGGTAATATAGCCTTTACAGATATAAAGCTGGGTAATGGCAAAACGTGCTTCCAACAACTGGGCAAATCTGAGTTCGACAGGAGGGTCACTTGCGTTTCTTGGTAGTTTCCGAGGTGGAGGTTCTCGATCTAATCGTTTTAATCGTTCACATCTCGATTTTTCATTCAATAAATTGGAAGTTTTTTCAAACACGAAGGCTTCTATTGCTTGGAGTAATCTTTCATCTTTGAATACCGAACTACCTTCAAATTGGAAGTTATTGATTAATAACTTAATCGGAACCTCTGGTGTAGGTTGCTGTGGCAGGTTGGGAGTGGGATTAGTAGGTAGTAGGTCATCTCGATCTGGAGGTGGTGAAGGAACTGTAGGGGGTTGCAAAGGTGGAGTTGATGGGGGTAAGACATCTTGGGGAGGAGGTAAATCTTGTGGTAAGTTGGGCTGTGCAAGCTGGTCAGCACTGGGAACTTGAGCCACTTGTAAAGCGCTTGCACTCGTTTGCATCAGTAGACTGATTCCTAGTGTTGCGATCGCCAGTATGAAATTGAGCTGACGCTGATTCCACGAATACCAAAAATATTTATTGTCCATTGCAACCTGCGGATGTTTGCCAAAGAGTATAAGGAGTGAGTGTAGAGGGGCGGGCGGTTAAAATAATCTCTCCCCTAGGCCCAATTTTTATGCCTTGGGCTTCTCGTGGTGCTACTGAGGTGGTAGGCGTAGCATTTTCACCGTAGTCAGCATTTGCTGCACTTCCTAAAAAGGTGTCAGTACTGAGTGCAGAACCTGGGTTAGGCGGTAATCCTCCCCGCCCAGTGAGAACAAAACTACTAGCAGCACCCTGCACGCCCACTCGACAACTTTGGGCAATCAACCTAGAAGAATCACCTAAATCTTCTGGTAACTGAATTGTCCCGCGTGTGGGGTCTACGTTCGGTGCGTTGACAACAACTGCACCGCTCAAGTCAGGATTTAATTGGGAAATTGCCGTAATGTCGTTAGTTGCTAAACCATCAGAGTCTAATTGATCTGGATTATCAGTTCTTAATCGACGCACCAAGTCATCTCGACTCAGTGCTTCCATGTTGACAACACCAAGGGCGTTGATTGTGACTTTACCACCAGAGCCTCCGAAAGCATTAGCTTTAATATCGTTATTTCTATTAAACCCGGCAATAATAAAACCATCAGGATAATCAATGAAGATGTTGCCACCATTGCCTGGTCGTAGTCTACCCGCATTAGTGGAAATCAGACTATTACGACGCAGCAATAGTAAGGTTCCGTCTTTGAGTGTTATGTCGCCACCATTTCCTCCACTAGAATCAGCAGTCAACCTTCCGCGATCATCCAAAAACACAATGGGTGAGCTTACTCTAATGTCACCTGCTCTTGGTGTAATAGTTTCGGAATTAACAAATAAGCCGCTAAAAACTTCTGAATTTGTCTCAATATTCTCAACACGGCGATTACCTAATCTGCTGCGTCGGTCAGTAAAAGTTGTATCACTTCCGCTAACAGTCATCCGCCTATCAGCATTGACCGTAATCGTACCAGCAGCACCAGGGGAGGTGGTTTCAGCGATGAGTTGTCCTCCTTTGATAGCCTCAAATCTATTGGCGTTAATTGTAATGTCGCCAGCTTTCTGATTATTAGAAGTACTTGCAAATAATACAGCACCATTTGATATGCGGAAAAGATTAGGTCTAGTGATATTGCCCACAGTGATATTGCCGCCAGCACCTGTGGAATCACGATTCGTAGAGGTAAATAAACCACTAGGTTGTCCTGTGAATTGATTGCTCCCCGAAATATTAACGGTATTGCTTGCATTGATTTGAATGAATCCTGCATTACCTTGTCCAAGAGTCTCTGCAAAAAGTTGAGCGCCATCAGTAACAGAAAGTGAACCAGTGGTGATATTTATGTTCCTTGCATTACCAACTGCATTGTCATTAACCCTCACAAAAGCAGCACTAGGAAATTGACCATTACTACTTGTACCAATGAATGAGACATTATCAGCATTGATAGTCACATTTCCTGCATTTCCCCTGCCTTCGGTGTTTGCTATAAGTTGAGCGCCACCAGTAACAGAAAGTGAACCAGTGGTGATTGTAATATCTCCACCCTGTCTTTCTTGTCCACCCTGTGTTTGAAAGTCGCCTTCTACTTTGGTGAAGACACTAGTTCCATTACGTTCTGGAGTGACATTAGAAGAATCCAAGGAAACATCACGGGCATTGATAGTTACATTGCCTGCATTACCCCGTCCCTGTGTAAGGGCTTGCAGTTGAGCGCCATTGCGAACAAAGAGTGAGCCAGTTTCGGTGTTAATGTCAATATACCCGCCTTGACCTATGCCTGTCTCTTCAACAGTGGCGAAAGCATTAGCATTATCAAAGATAACTTGATCGCGAGCATTGATAATCAAATTGCCTGCATCACCTTCTCCAGAGGTGCTTGCATCTAGCTCTGAGTTTGTAACCGTAATAGAACTGCCTTTAAGGGTGATAGTGGGAGTGTCATCAACTGGTTGAACTGTAGCATTATTTGATACTATGTTGCGAATGCTGCTATTTGTTATGTCAACAGAACCTGTAGCATCCAAAGTTATAGAACCAGGTGGTGCTGATGAGTTAGTTGTGGCAGTCAAAGTAGAATTGTCAATTTCAATTCCTCCAAGAGAATTTATCTGAATACCTTCCTTCGGAGTAGGTGGCAAATTACTTGCTATATTTCTAGTAGTATTTATGTCACTATTCCTAATAGTTACGTTGTCAGCAGTTACCTGATTTTGATCATTAATTCCTATAAAAACAAGTCCATCCACACCTTGATTATTAATTTTACTGCTGATAATCTGAATATCCTTGCCATTAATGTCAATAATTCCTGCATAATCAGAGCCAGTATTCGTAGTACTCAAGTTAGCACCATTTAAAAACACTGAGCCTTCTAATGAGTTAAGTATGATTGTATTGAAATTATTTTGATCGCCACTACTACTATTACTAGAAGCTTTAATATCGCCAGGACGAATATCGCCAGCAGCAGTAAGAGTAACATCTCCAGCTACACCATTGCTAGACTCAGAGTTTATGCTTCCTCCAATTGTTATATTGCCAGTATTACTGGTGATTTGAATATCTCCTGCATTTCCCTGACCGTTTCTATCTATAAAAGAAGTCAAACTGCCAGTAGCTATATCGCCATTAGCAGTAATAGAAATATTTCCTCCATCCCCAGAAAATACTGTGCTGTTAATGTCGCTTGTTGAGATAGAACCTATGTCACCGTTTGCTTCTAATATGACGGTTAAAGGGCCACCAAAGTCAGAGGTGATATTTCCATCGATAGTCAAATTTCCTGCTGAAGAGCGTGTAGGGTAATTCACAGATGCTTGTGGTACATCACCAACGAAATCTGGTGTCGGAATTGAAATACCGCCAGAAAAAGTATCTGTGCCTGCTCGCAGGATTAAAGCTCTACCACTTGTGAGGGTTGAAAAATCAGGCTCTCCAACATCAGAACTAGTTAAAAAAGTATCTGGCCTGTTGATTGTAATTGCACTAGTTCTAATATTGCCGCGTGACTCTATCATGAGAGACGCTCCTGTATAAGTACCAATAGTGACATCCTCATTGCTCCGGATAATCGGATCGTAAAGACTGACAAAATTGCCACCACCTCCAGCCAAATTGAGAATCGAAAAACTTCCACCACTGAAGAAGTGAGCGTCCCCAGAGATAATGCCATCACTAACCAAACTCAGATTACCAGCACTCACAAACGGTGTCTGTGAATGATTCAAAGCTAAGATGTCAATGCCTTTATTACCTTGAATTGTCAAATTTCCTCCAGCTTGCGTGACGAATCCTTTTGTCACGCTATCTCGCACTCGCACTGTATCCCCTGCTAGCAGGTTTAAATCTCCATTGGTACCGATCAGACTCTCTATCAGAGTTAAATTATCATACGCTGTGAGTGTTGCCGTCTGGGCTGTAACGTTCTTGGCTACGACATCACCATCTCCCACAGACAAGCCAGAACCCGACAACTCTACTTGTCCGTTGCTATTTACAAAAAGCCCTGGATGAAATTGTGCATTACTGCTTGTCAAGAACTCAGCCAACGCAGCTGAATTTCCAGCCTCTACAGGTAATGAAGTATCAATATTTTGCAATTGTCCTGTTGCAGTCAGATTGACAACACTACCACCAGGTACGGCTGCAACGGTAATTTGTCCTCCTGGTGCTAATAAATTCCCTGTACTGGCTACTGTACCTCCTAATAAGTTGAGGTTTTGCCCCGTACTAACTTCTAGATTCCCAGAATTCACAATTGGGCTTGGTTGCTGTTGGTTAAATTGCACGCCCAAGGGAACTGACACACTTAGCAATGGTGCAGATGTGGGATTGGTGGCGCTAAACTCTATGCCATTACCAAAATTAAAACTGTTGGCTGTACTGCCTAAAAATGATCCCGTTAAGTCTAATGAAGCATCGGGGCCAAATAGAATGCCGTTGGGGTTGAGCAAAAATAAGTTCGCGTTACCTAATACGCCGAGTTTGCCATAGATATTAGACGCATTGCTTCCAGTCACCCGACTGAAAATATTATCAACTCCAGTCGGATTATTGAAATAGGCTCCTCTTCCCTTTCCAATGTTGAACTCTTGAAAACTATGGAAGAGGTTAGTACCACGAACTGCCCCGCCATCGATGCGATCGCTCGGTGTACCCTTAATATCGATATTTGGTGTGACAACAGAACCTTCTGTGCCTAGAGTGCCATCAGGAACAATTTGAGCTATGACACTATTGCCTGAAAAAATAACTCCGCTAGTTGTAGCCAGAGTAATCAGTGTTTGCCAAAACTTGAACATATTGCTGCGATCGCTTAAATCACACCTAAACATCTTTTCTAATTGAATGTTTGGAACACTCCAAAATCCGGATAATGCCTGCAAAATACTCAATTTTTTCGTGATTTTCATGGGTGTAAATGCCATATGCATAAATTTTCTCACTACAATAATTGCGATAAAAAAGATTAATAATGTATAAATCTCTTTTCCACAGCTAATTGTTAGCTCGCAAATAAATCTAAACTAAATTTAGTATTTTTTATACTATATATTTGATATTTGAATCATTTAACAAGTTTTGCCTAATTTCTAAAATAGACTATAAATTTACACTGCTATCACGTTATTTTTTACTTAGCATTATGGTTGTTCACATGAACTTCTTCAAGAATCAAAAAACAAATGTTAATTTGCACACGAATGGACATAGCTCATTATTTATTACAATAATTGCGCTACTTTCCACTGAATCATCATATGCATACGCACCTTGGACAATTCCTTTACGGAATTGCCACGTTACTCAAAATAAATCGTGTTCAAGATACCAAAAGTTTTTACAAGGCCGACCATCCATAAATAAAAACCAATTTTTAACAGCTTATGCAATAAGAGTATGCACAAATGCTAGTTTTATGGGTTTTATTCGTAGAAATTCTCAGAACAGCGTTTAAGTGTATATTAGCAGTATCAGGAAATTTACGATAGTAGTTAGGCACAATAAAATCTAAACTCTTTAGCCTAAAGCTCGCTGCTTCTCACTCAGCTTTGATCCCAGCATTTCTCAAAGATAATTTATTTCCTATAAAATATAAATATTCGTTTACATTTTCCGCTAAGTCGATCTCTAATCTTTTTCTCTCATGGCATTTTAATTGTTAATAAAGCTCTATTATGACAAGTCTTTCATTAAAACTCGATCTCTGCAATATCTAAAAGTTTTAACAGGACTTAAACATTTTTCAGAGAAGAAAGTCTCAAAGCCAGACAAGGCAGGAGAAATGCATCAGAGACTCAAAAATGCTCCTAATCCAAATATATCAAGAAACTAGGCACAACAATGTCAACTTCTCATTTCATATACATTTGATGGTTTTTTATGACTACTTTTTGTCTAAGCCCCAATTAAGAATGACTGCTGAAATACGCAATTATCAAATTCTAAGGATTTTGGACAGATACAAAACCCTTACTCCTGCACCAGATACCGCCGCATCATCTGGGACAACTCCACCGCCTCCCCATCCGGCGTATACACAACCTCACCAGACATAGCAATCACAATCCTGTTTTTTCTCGTCCACTCAAACCAATCCTTCACAGCAGATTTAACCTGCGCGGACTCCGGTTTCCTAGCCTCCTTACAAGCAGCCACAAACACAGCCTCCAGCGACTTGACTCCTTTCCAAGTTCGTAATGCCTCTTTGAGATAAGCGATCGCCCCTGGCGTATTTTCCCAGCACCGCCTAACTGTGCGCTGAATCTCTGCATTGAGTCGAAACTGTGGGGTACAAGGGATCTCACTCAACAATTAAACTATAAGAAAGTGAGAATAACAGCTTGGCAGATGTGGTTCTGGGAAAAAGACTCAGTTGAATACGAGGTTTTCAAGCAATACGAACGGGCGTTGGTAGCCATCGGTGTAAACTTTTCGCTCGAAGAAGTCCAAAATGCTTTAGAAGGCTGCAACTATGGGTTAGAGGATGCTTTAAAAAGCACGATTGATTACGTGCTGTGGCTACAAAAAAATGAAAAGCAATTTTTTCCAAACGCAATTTTGGTGAGTGCATTACGAGAGCAATGGAAACCAAGAGCATGGCGTGATGAGTACCTGGAACTGCCAAATCTAGAATCACCAGGACAAAGGTGGTGGAATGCAGCCGCCTCAATGTGGGGGTATGATGTACGCAATCGTCTTGTTGCTGATGTGTTTTATGACAATGGCACAGAATTTATCAAATTCACCAACGGTAAGGAAATAACAGTAGAAGCAGCATGGCGTTGGGAATGGGAACGGGTGCTGAAATATGCGCTTTAGTTGAAGTGCGTTCTCTCTTAGGGTGCCGCAGGCATCGCGCTACTTATTTCCGTATTGGAAAAAACTGGTTGCACCATCAGAGGCGGTTGAGTCATTCAAATTCAGGTGGCCAAAGTTCTGCTAGAGCTAATTCCCAACCTGGAAGTAGCTCTGGTATTGTCAGTTTGTCGTTATCTCTCAAAGTGATTGGTTCTTGGTTAAGCCGATAAACTGTGACTAAGAGTTTGTCAGGGTCAATCAGAATACCCACTGTAGAGCCAAGTTCGAGGAATAGCTGAATTTTTTCTTGCAGTGGCTTGAGGCGATCGCTTTTGGATTTGACCTCAACCATCAGGTTAGGAACTAACTGCACAAAGTCACGCTGAGTTTTTTTAAGTCGTTCAGCCCGAACAAACGAAACATCAGGAGCGCGTAAGTTTCTTTTTTCCGGGTCGCCTGTATTTTCGTCAGTTTCAAGGCTGGGTAGAATAAAACCAGCGCTAGAACCAGTGACTCTGCCAAGCTTGCGCGGCATGACCCACATATTCAGAAACGTCAGCAGGCGAGAACCAATTTCGTCTGACTCATAATCGGATGGCCCCATAACGATGATGTTTCCCTCTACCAACTCCATCCGCAAATCGGGATTCTGTGACTGTAATTGTTCTAAATCTTTGATTGTCAGCGACATAAGGCATAACTCGCTCATTAGCCGATCCCTCTCTATGATAGGCGATCGCTACTCATCCCACTTCACCATCGCCCCATCTACACACGCGATACCCCACTGTGGAAACTTCGCCAGTAATTTTTTAATCACAATCTGTAAAGCTGGATCATCCTGCCAGCATTCCAGCAAGAAGTCAAAACCCACCAACGCCACAGCCTCACCCAAGGCGCGTGTACACAACTTCACCCGACATAGCAATCACAATCCTCTGCCGCCTCGCCCACTCAAACCAATCCTTCACAGCAGATTTAGCCTGCGCGGACTCCGGTTTCCTCCCCTCTTTGCAAGCCGCAACAAACACAGCTTCTGGTGATTTGACCCCAATCCTCGTCCGTAACGCCTCTTTGAGATAGGCGATCGCCCCCGGCACATTCTCCCAGTACCGCCTGATTGTACGTTGAATCTCTGCGTTTAGCCGAAATTGTGGAGTACAGAGGATTTCCCTCAGATGTTGCACCCCACATTCCGCAGGTAGATCAGGTGAGAAAATAATATTTTCGGCAAGGCGCACCAAAAAACTGGAGAATCTATTGTCGCTCATCAGTAAGATGGGCAATATGCTGAAAGTCGGAGATCGTTACCCGATGAATCGACTTAAAACATTGAAAGACCCAACGCAGAGTAGGAGTAGCAGTCGGCTTTCCTAAAGTCGATGAACATCAATGCTAACTAAACCGTTATCATTGAACGCTTTAGTAAAATCATCTCGTCCATCTCCTGTGAAGTCGCCGCTTGCCCATTGTTGTTCATTCCAAAATCCGCCCTGTCTAGTTGCCCATCTTTGAATTCCAAAACTGCTACCACTTGATGGATGAACATCAATGCTAGCTAAACCGTTATCATTGAACGCTTTAGCTAAATCATCTCGTCCATCTCCATTAAAGTCACCACTTA
>NZ_JAVRBR020000007.1:0-37189 GCF_034531165.2 Dendronalium sp. ChiSLP03b
CTTTCAATCAGGCTTTGTAAACACTATTGAGACTTCGGTCTTAACTGTCAGGACACTTATAAATTTATCTGTTAATCAGTCCCATTCAACACTGTTTCTTTCATTCATAACGGGTGGTGCGCCGCCAGTGGGGCTGCTTTCAAGGATTTGCAAGCACCTTTTTCTTGATCTAAATCGCTATATCCCTTAACCCTGTAATCCTTTCCGTCATTTTTTACCCTTAATTCCCCTCGCCAGCAGGGGTACTTGTCAAATCGGAGATTGAACCATTGTCCAGGCTAAATCAGGAGGTGATAATTTATCCATTTCCTCAATCCGATACCTCAAAAATCGGGTATTTCTTGACCCCACATGGTCAACCCAATAGGGTAAGGTTAACCTACCTCGATTATCCCTAATCGCCCACTGTCTCACCCCGTCTAGATAATCTTGCGAGACAAGTTTGATCGTTTTAATCAACTGGTCACTTTCTCCCAAAAATAAACAACCAAACCGTCTTACTAGCTCAGGATGGTCAAACGCTAACTGCATCCTCTCCCTTAAACTTGGTTGTATCTTCTCCTTGTCAGAACGAACCCAAATCAAACACTTCAGATTAGACAAAATTTCTTGATAACAGGGAATAACATTCTCTGGATGGCTAAAATCAGCATTCTTAAACCGTCTCATTTGACGCAAAATTTGCGACTTTTTGGGGCTAGATAACATCGCGATCGCCAATTCTACCCCACAGTGGCGATAGACATCCGTTTCCCCTACCAAAGACAACAACATCCCATACACTGTCGCTGGAGGAGGGACAGGATAAATTTTTCCTATTTCCCTTGCATAGGACTCCCGAAAAGTCGTAAATGGAACATCCAAATAGAGAATTAATGGTGCAATCATTTTGATTCTTCTAAGCCCAAATCTCTTTTAATGACTGTTTTCAAAGCTTCAATCAGTTCATTTCGATTCCGACAAATATGCGCTTTATTAAAAAGGGAATCATCAAAATTATCTAATTGCTGTAACTCCTTAACAATTGTTCCCCCAATCCATAATTGACTAGGGTCAATCTGTCCGCATTCCACTTCATCTATAAACTCTTTTGTAAGTTTTGCTTCCTTACTCTTAGGATCGCAATATTCAAAGCAATAGGAAATATATGAAGCAAAATGATTTGTCCATTGAAATACCAAACTATCGGGACAGAAAGGATAATCAAAAATATTACTACTACCTCCTACCTTGGATAGATTCATAATCCCATCTATCAGAGGTAAAATCCGCGAGAAATCTTTGAGATGAGTGGCATTAATTCCAAAAGAATATTGATATCGAGTTGCATGATATTCTGTAAAATGAAGCGATGTGCTATCCTTCTCTCTACCACTTTTTGCCCCTAACTTGACTGCACCATCATAAGGCGTTAGTGAAACAGCCATATTCATCCCTAAAGCACCCATTCGCTGATTGGGAGTGCTGAGTTTTGTTTGTTTCTTTTTTCTCTTTGTTGTTGAAGTCTCCTCCTCTGTTTCAGCAGACTCTAATAAAGCAAACCCAAAAATATCATCATCATAAAATTGTTCTGGCTCGAAATCTTCACTTGTTAACCGATTAATATGTTCGTCCTCATCCCAAACTCGATTAACTAAATAACCTTGCTTTTGGAGATAAAAACGTAACGCCCAACGAATCGCACTTGAACCTACAAAAGAATGAATTTTACCATTCCAGTAGCCTTTTTGCAGAGTAGTCTTATTTCCTCGTCTAATGTCATGATTTAAGGACGCTAAACCATAACGAGTGAGGACTGTTCCGTAAAGATAATAATTGGGGATATTATTGTCATTCTTCTTCTGACTCATCATTCACTTCTTCTAGTTTCTGATTGTTTGATAATAAACTATCATTACTATTGGTGGGTTTATCTTTGGGTTTATAACTGGCGATCGCTAACAATGACCAAATTCTTAGTTCTTGCCAAGGTATTTTTTTAATTAGTAATGAAATTTGTTCTTGATGCTCATTAAAATACTTATTTAATCCCCCTCTTACTAAAAAATCGGACAAATATTCCTTAAATGACAATTCATCATAACAACAGTTTAGCTCTGCCCTTAATCGTTCAATTTTCTTCTTAATTGGAGGGTATTTTCCTGATTTTGCTTTGGCATACATTTTAGCAAAGTTGCCCTTCATAGCTTGCTGAAATACCTTAATAAAAATAAGATACTGGTTGTCTTCTTCACTATTTTCTGCCATTATCATGAATCCTTCTCGATTGGAAAATAACTGGTTAAATAAATATTCTTTTGAATCCTCTATCACCAATTTTTCCCAAAAATTAGACCACCAATGGATTCCTTTCACTAAATTATCAGCAATTAGGGAGCGAATCGGATTAACTTTAATAAAAATTTGCTTAGGTTGAATCTTCTGATAATTAGTTTGAAAATGTTTCTGAACCTGTTGATAAGTGATTAAAGTATTTTTATCAATTTTAATTTCTTCTATACTCATCAATGTCCTTTGACGAGAATCTTTATTCATTTTTTCATATAACCAAACTTGACAAGCTTGATAGTAGTCATCTTCAGGCTGAATATCATCTAAGCTGTAATAAAGTAATCCTGCTTCACCAAGGCTACTAACATGAAGCTGTTTAGTTTTTAATTGCTGTAATCCCCATCTTCTTTGAGAAGCATCTTCAGAATCCTTGATTTCTGGAATCACCACTAGGTAGCGATGGGGTTTCCTTTCCTTCAAGTCTTCTGATGGAATATGAAGTAAGCAATAATGACAAACTACTGGTACAAATAATAATGCTAAAGCGTATTCAGGTTTCTCTTCCAGTTTTGTAGTATTCTGCGTCCTCGCATGACGGACAATTCCTCCTAAATACAACCAACTCGTTATTTGAACATAATCATGTCTGAGTTGTTGGGTATCTGCTTCGCATAACTTCTCTGCAAAGGTTTGATGTGCGTACCAAATTAAAGATTTGTATTGATACTCGACTCTTCTTTCTTCAACTGTTAGTTCTGTGTTAACTAGCTCTCCTGCTTGATAAAACTTATTAAGACGCAGAAAAACAGCACACATTCCCTCATGAATGTGGATTTTCTGAGTTAAATCTATTGCATTATTGTCTAATCCTGTTAAATGAATTAAACCTGTATCATCTAGTTGAAAAGACTCCTTAATTAACCAAGATAGGGCGACGAAATCACTTCCTTCCCAGAATAATTCAATAGTATCAGCAGTCAAAAACCATGATATATGTCCTCCCCGTTGACGAGATGAGGGATATTGCTTTTCTAATCGCTTTAAAGTCATGTAAAGTCCCGTCATTCCCACGCGGTGCATCATTGTCGTATCCGCAGCATCGAGAGATAGGGATATTTTGGGTTGGGTAGCAGCCACGATCAAGTTTCCTCTTCTTCCTTGCTGCGAGTCGCTGGGACAAATATTCCACACATCATCTTTCGTTTCCCGCCAATTCCCTGTTCTTGCAGAATTAAGGAATCTTCTGGATTGAGTTCGCTAATTTTTACGCCAAATCCTCTAACTTTAAACTGTTTCCCTTCTTTATTGATGGTTAATTGTCTTTTTTGAGGTGTTCCATCTTGTCGGGTAAGAAGTTCAATTTTTCCTTGTATTCCTATATTATCCAGTTGCCGTTGAACAGCTTCAATAAAGTTAGTAGAGTCTTGGAATCCCTTAATTATCACTAATCTGGAATAAACACTTTCTGAAGAAATTAACGGTTTGTAGTCGGGAATATCTAGTTGATAAGAATTTTGACCTATGTGAAAAGCTTGACCCGCTAAATAAGGATAAATTAAAGGAATTTGTTGATGATAAATCCGAATTTTTAGACGAGATTGAGCAGTGAGTTCGAGCAAATTGTTCCTGGTTGGGATTCCAGCGATCGGATGAATCCCAATATTGTTTAGTTCGTGAAGGCTAGGACAAATACTGGACAAAGCACTATAGATAACATGACCATTATCAAGAGGAATCGGTGCGCCTCTTAGCTTAAACGTTAAGTCTACATATTCCTCACTGTGAAGCAATAGGTCTGCCATAGATAGAAATTTTGAGAAAAATTTCAAGATGTAAAAGTTTGTTTAATACATCAACATCCTCTTGTGCAAAATTGTCCTCATTCTTATCGCCAACTACTTTGGTTAGATTGGCAATCCAGTTTAGGCTATTGTTCGCAATGTTCTCGCTGGTTAGGAGGAGCTTTTAATACTCCAGTAGTTACTCAGAACAGATGGATAGCCGAAAGTTTCTATCCCATACCAGCATGAACCGCTTCTACTCCATTCTAAAAAAATCCGACACCTTCCTGCTTTCTATGCTTGATTGGACTCACGGCAAGTTTATCGTTCCAATTTGCACTAGCGGCAAAGTTATGGTTCCAAACTGTCAATTTCATTCAAAATTAGCTGACGCAAGAATGAAGGTTATAGTGTTGTTGGCGGCAAAGTTATGGTTCCAGTAGCGGCAAAGTTATGGGTAAAGTCACACCTGCCTATACTTACTTAGGTGGGTCTAACTGTATTTATCAGCAAAATCTAATTCGGAATTCGTAATTAACAAAGTCAGACCATATCTGGGTTTTCAGGTTTGTATCTGTCGTATTTTTGTTTAAACTGTATAATATATTACACTAAAACTTGTGTATTGACTCGATTAGATTGTTAATCGTTAACAATCTTCAATCTCCGTAATTTTCCTAATTATTTAATAATTTAACTTTAACATTTAGTCCGCTCCTCAGTAGGTTTATCAAATTTCTGTAAAAAAATTACGAATCTTTGAAGACCTAGATTGATACTCTGGTTTATCAAGGTTAAGCTGATATCAATAGGATCAGAAAACTCATTGGTCTTGATAACTGGCATGACCACTAATAGTTTACCAATTAAGCAGATACATCAAGATATTGTTAAGCCCTACACAAAACAACTAAATCTCCAAATTAGACAAGAGCGGATTTACAGCTTATTAGTAGAAATTGTAAACAATTGTCCGCCCGAAGATGCTCTGCGGGAATTTAAACGATTATTTATAGATTGCCTTAACTCAGTTAGTCTGAATACTGTATCAGTAAGAAATAGAATTCGTTTTATCAATAACGAGCATGAGTTTCGCAACACACTTAAGCGCTGTTGCTATATTTTGGTCAATAACTGGGCATCTAAAAGAAAATATAAACATATTCAAGAATTAATTAACTTATTAGCAGACTACCAGCCTAGTCGTAATTCAAGTAACTCTAAAGAAATCAATATCTACAAAACTTGGCTAGAAAATTTTGTCACTAGTAACGATTATGAAGAACTAAAGTTATTTGCTTACAGACATGAGAACAAAGAAAAAATTCACTGGGCTAGTCGCTATACAGCATATTTATTAGTTGCTCAATCGTTTGATAAAAATAATCCCAAAGAGCAACAAGAGGCTGCGGCAAAACTTTCTAAACAGATAAAAGACAAATTTAAGTTTGACCTAGCAATGTATATTGCTCGTTCTCAATCTACAGCCTCAAGTGTGACACGTTATAAAAATCCCAGTATTTTGGGAGATAACGTTTTGCATTTAATCAAAATGATTGTTATCAAAAGAGGTTTATTCAGTTACGAGAATCTTGCCAATATATTTATTAAACAAACACAAAATCAGTCACTACAAGATTTTAAAGTAAGTATCCAAAAATACTTATTTTTTTCTGTTAATAGTAATAGCCAGGAGTTGGTAGAGGTTTTCAAGCAACATTTAGCAGATAAGCTATCGTCGTGGAAGGCAGAAAGAAATGAAGAATTGATCGACAAGAACTTACTGCTGAGAATTTCTAACCGAGTAATTGATTGTCTGACAACAGAAAATGGACAGGAACCTTCGCCATTATTTGTATTGTTACTTTCTAACGATCGTCCTCTAACATTAGTGATAATATTGCTAAAGATAATTTTGATTTGTCCAAATACCCGTAGTCATTTAGAAATTCGGATTGCCAATTTAATTAGTTACTACGAAAAATATCCAGAAGAAGAATGTAAATCTTTAATTAATTTTATAGAAATTTTCAATATTACATTTGCAATTTATGCAGAAAACGTTGAATATAACTTAATTAAGATGGAAGAAGATAATCCAAGCGGTAATTCACAATTAAATTTAGATGCTTATCGAGTATTTTCTCAATTAAAGTTAGATATTGAGTACTAATAGGACTTAGCAAGTTGTTCGTCAAGCCAAGCTAAGGCAGCACCAGCAGTTTCAGCTATGATACTAATCAAACGATATAGGGCGATCGCACTAATAACCAGCGCTGCAGGAAAGTGATGTTGCAAAAGTGCGATCGCAGTTGCTTCAAATACACCCAAGCCACCAGGCGCACCGGGAATCACTAATCCTAGCAACCAAGCAAAACTAAAAGCCCCTAGTAATAAAGGAACTTGACTCGAATTCAAGGAACCCAAGGCAAACATAGTTAAGATAAATCCAGTACCACGCAGTCCCAAAAATCCCAATTCTCCTAACAAAGGACGTAGGGGATAGCGTTTGATACTTAAACTGATGGTTGACTTGGCGTTATCAGATTTTTTTCCCTTCAAGCGAGACAAAAAGCGAATTGCTGGATTCAAAAACCAAGGATGAACTGCACAAAGTACTGCAACTAAACTCAGCACTCGTAGCGTTTGCAGCACAAAAGTATTATTAGCTGCTGCCAACTGACTACCAAATAAGACAATGACAATTAAAGCGGCGGCTGCCATCAGTAGCGGTTCCAGTAAAACACTTAAAGTAGCTGCACCAGAGGAAACATTAGCATTTTTCGCCGCGACAATTCGTCCGTAATAATGCCAGACATTACCGGGTAAATACTTAGCGAGATTTGTTTTTAAGTAAACTTGAATAAACTGGGAAGGCTGTACAGGTTCATTTAACTCTTGGAGAACCCAAGTCCATATCCAGCCTGCCCAAGTATGTGCCAGCAAAGTTACACCTGTAGCGATCGCTAGAATTGCCCACCCTACTCCATCAATCCGGATAGCTGTCACCTCAAACCAGTGATCCTTCAGGGCTTTCACTAAAAAGAACAGCGTCCCACCCAGAATTATCCAGCGTAAAATTTGCTTCATCATGATTTAGTAATTTATCAGTTAAAGCACTTGGGCTGAATGCCACAAATCTTATGGTACATCAGCTAAAAATCGCAAGGCTTAGATTCCTGTCTTTTCTAGGAAGTCGGAAATATTTTTTGCGTATAAAAAATTTTTTGCCTGTATTGCAGTTGATATTACTCTATTAATTTAAATACAGAGTTTATTATTGAAATAACTAGCTTAAAAAAATGCTGAAATAAATATCAAATATATAATTTGAGTATCCTCCTTAAGACTGATATTATAAAATATAAATAATACAATATTTAAAGTAACTATAAATGAATTAATAAGAGAAGCAAAAAGAGCTTAATCAGTGAGACATAGATTTATTAACCAGAATTATATCTCTCCGCAGTTAGATTAAAAATACAACTTTAGTAACAATATAAATGTGACCTACGCTAGATGTAAAGCTCCTTTTTCTATTCTTATCCTTGATAAAGGTTATTAAAGATATATCAACTCGAACAGACCGAAAAACTTGCTGATAATTCAAGTTATCCAAATTATTAAGCAGATAGATGGCTTGTTTTCAGTTGAAAGAAAGGAGGACTTAATGAGCAGTTTGATAGATTTCTGGAAAAAGCTGCGGCTTAGCCAGATTTTAACTGTTTTCTTGGCTGGTCTATTTTTGATAGTCAGCACTGCTTGTAGTGGAGCAAATGCTCAAGGTGCGAATCCCCAAAATCCTGCTGTGCAAGCTGGCGGCGCAAACAACCCTTACAAGGGTGGCGGCGACAAATATGGCATATACAGGGAATCTACCGATCCCAGAGTGAATAACGCGGAAGCTAATAAGGGACGCGATCGCGCTAGCCTAGACTCAAACTCACAAGTATTGATTGCCACAAATACAGAGTCTGAAATACTTTACCCAGGTGCTGAGACACCAGCAGGTAGAGTCAATAAAGAACGGGAATTGCCAATCATTACTGAAGAAAACTTCCGAAAGCCCGAACCAGGTAATTTAATTCAAGACGAACCAAATGTAGGAACTCGGATTCAAGAACGTATCGAAACTGTGAAAGAGGCAGTTAAAGATGCTTCTGGCTTTTTGCAAGATAAAGCAGACGAAGCAAGTGCTAGACCTGAGTTACAAAGAAATCCGGCATTAGGTAAATAAAAGTCTTATTTTGTTTGACAATTTGAGACTTAAAGTCAGTCCAAAATTAAATCTTGGTAAAGGTTTAACTTAGTTACAAAAACCCAAGGAGAACACATGAAACGAGTTATTAATTGGCTAAAAAACTATCGTCCCGTGAAAGTTTTAACTGTTTTTTTGGCAGGAATCGTCCTAATTGTTACACAAGCTTGTTCTGCTCCAGGAGTTGCAACACAACCACCACAGCCTGACGCCCAATCAGGAGCGTCTGGTGCCCAACCATATAGCAAGCGATACGATCCTACAAAAAATTACGATCTCAACAATCCTGAAGGTGGGATGAACAACTTTAGTGATGTAGAGCGTAGAGCAAAAGCAGATGATAAAGCTGCTACTGATAGAGGTAATGCACTAGCAAAAAATGCTCAGAGAAACATCAACCAAAAAGGCGTTGACAGCCCAGGGCAATATGGTGAAAATTACCGCAAAGGTACACCCTTGGGTGAAAGAGTCAAGAACATAGGTGAGGATACCAGTAGTTCCGCTGCGGAAGTAGGTGAAGGCGTAGCTAAAGGAACTCAGCGTGGAATTGAAAATATCAAGGAAAACGCCCAAAATGCTGCCAAATACGTTCAACGTACAGGTCAAGACACAACGAAAGGGGCAGAAGTTAAATAAGCTGTTTAGTGAAAAGTCAAGAGTCAATAGCTAATAGTAAAAAAACTCTAGACTTTGATTATTTATGTTCCCAGGCGATCGCTTGGGAACATTTTTTATTGAGTGCTGAGTCAGAAATTCTCCCCCTGCCTCCCTTGTCCCCCTTCCTGAAACTAGTTTTTATGTTTCAAATACCAACTCTGTATCGCTAATTGCTGAATTTCGCGCCAAGGAATATTGTGTTTTCGGGCTAACTCTGCACAATCTTCGTATTCTGGCTGCACGTTAGTTAGTTTCTTTTGCGATCGTCCTTGCCATGCTATCTTGATACGCACTTCACCATATTCAGTTTGCACTGGTTGAATTTCTCGTTGTAAGATGGCGCGTTGCTGGGTAGTTCGCCGAATTCCCAAAGTGGTGGTTTCGCTGAATACAACAGCTTCACAATTCAGTAAATTTTCTGGATGACAGATAACCGTCAGTAAAATTCCTGGACGGGACTTTTTCATTCCTATGGGCTGGGTAAAGACATCCAGCGCACCAGCTGCAAACAAGGCCTCAAACACATAACCGATCGCTTGAGGATTTAAATCATCAATTTGAGTTTCTAGTACTGATATAGTTTCTATGGAATTAATATCGGCAGTATTGGTAACTGACTGCATGGTGCTTTCTCCCAGCCAGAGGCGTAAGATATTAGGGATAGGTAAATTAATTGAACCTGCTCCCAGTCCTACTTGCTTGATGGTCATTGGTGGTGGCGTACCAAAATCTCTAGCTAAAGTAGTGGCGATCGCAGCTCCTGTTGGTGTCACTAGTTCCCGTTCAATGCCGTTACTATAAACTGGACAACCCCGCATTTCCCATAGCTTCAATACTGCTGGTACTGGCACTGCCATCTGACCGTGTGCTGCCTTAACAGTACCACCACCAGTCGGAAAGGGCGAGCAATATAGTAAAGGCAATCCTTCGCGATCGCTTTCAATACCCAACCAATCTAATCCCAAACAAGTGCCGACAATATCCACAATGGCATCTACAGCACCCACTTCGTGAAAATGAACTTTTTCGGGTGCAATGCCATGTACTGCCCCTTCTGCTACTGCTAGCTGCCGGAATATCGCTAAACTCCAAGCTTCTACCCGTAATGGCAACCCTGCTTTCAGAATCATCTTCTCGATTTCTGGCAAGTGCCGACCGTGATGATGACTGTGTTCGTGGTGGTGATGATTATCTACTAAATCCACATGGACTTTAGTTGCCTGCTGACCGTTGCGTTGAACGAGTTCTGCCTTTAACTGATACTCCTGTGCAATTCCCAAGTTATTGAGTTTTTCTATTAAATACTCTTCAGGAACACCTAAACTCACCAAGGCTCCCAAGCACATGTCACCGGAAATTCCCGTTGGACATTGGAGATAAGCAATTTTAATCATACAGATAAAAATGAAGTATGTTGTTCCCCAACCTTTGCAGAGGATACAGGAAACTATCAGCAGCGTATTATAAATCCTATATTCGTGCAAAACTTCAAGTTATAATTCACAAGCTTGAGAAGCGTTCTCTAAATCAAATTCTGCAAAACTAATTAGTTCTAAGCGATCGGGGTTTCGCATCAGTTCTTTTGCCAATAAAAATCCGGTAATTGTCCAAGTTTGATATTTCTTAGCTTTTTTACCAATTAATAACCCCTTCGTACCATCATAGTATTCGGGCCATTGGTCGTCGCCTAGACGCGCTTGGGCAAGTTCAATGGCGCGTTTTGCAATACTTATTCTGCCTGTTTTTTGAGCAGCTGCCGTTAAAAACCACATTAAGACTGGCCAACTACCACCATTATGGTATGACCAAGGTATATTTTTGGGGTCACATCCGGTGAAAATTCTGTACTCTTCCTTTTCTACAGCCGGGAAACAAATTTTCATCGGCATTTCTCCTACTAAGTCATCCCATTGTTCTTCAATGAGATTCATTATTGCTTGCGACTGCTGTTCGCTTGCTAGAGAAGAAATAATAGCCATCAAATTTCCCAGTGCAAAGAAGCGAGTATCTAACTGTGACGGGCCAACATTACCTGCTAGATAACCACCATATTTCGGCAACCAAATAGCTAAATCAGCATAGCGAATTGAATCTGGATATATATTGAACAAATTTACTGCTGTCTGTCCATATTCTTCACCTTTGAAGCGATAAATTACATTTAAGCGATGCATATCTATCCAATAATGGTGACGAATATGATCTCGTAATAAAGGTAGGCGATTATCGATACCTATAACAATCTCTTCATCACCTGCACAAATAAGTAGTTTGCGAGCCGCACGCAACGCTGCGTAGAATAAAGCTTGAATTTCTAAAGGATATCCATAGATACCCAGACGGCGGTGAATCATGCAAGCACCATCTGGAACTAACAGCGTTGGGTACATATCAAACCGAGTTGCCAAGCAGAGTTCCATAATTAACATAATCCCTTGCTGAAATTCTGGTTGCAAGGCGAAATTTATGTCTTTTGTGGCTTTGACATAAGCGTGTAATATAATGATCCACCATAGACAAGAATCAACTGGTGTAACTCTAGCGATCGCGTGTTCCCCAAAATCCGCTTCTAAAGATTCTTTACCATTGGTTGAGATGACTTTGAAACTTGCTGGTATCAATCCACGAATAGGTGTATAAGCATCTAACTCGTTTTTTGTAGGCTGTAGCTTTAAGGTTTCTTCTAGGAAATTACGGACAATATCATATTTACCTTTGCTCAAAAAAAGTAGGGCTGAAGATACAAAATCCCTGACAAAGCAATGGTCATAATTCAATATACCTTCCGAATTATCATAAGCAGCGACTGTGCCAATGGGACGACCTTGATAGTAAATAATTGACTTATCTAGTAGTTGCCATGCCTGTTTCTCTACATCATCAAATGTTGCTAATTCCTCTCTTACCATTGCGAGAAACACTCCATTTAATTGGATTTTTGCAGGAGGTCAACTCTTCTTCTCTCCCGCTACAATTATTTTTGCTTTGGTAATGGATACATTGCCACTGAGCTTCTTGCCACGCTCGTTTAAAGACAATACCCCATCATCCATTTTTTTAGGAGAAACTCAGTTTTGTATCTCCTGTATTCTCCTATATGATATATTATTTAACTCTTTGCTGTGAGCAATTTAAAAAATAGTAAAAGCCCTTTGTAACTACATAGGGCTTTTTAACTAATGTTTATTCTGGACAGTTAATTCTCGTTCTCAGCAGTAGAATCGCACTTTTTTCACGGTTATAGTCATTATTAATACAACTATTTCTGCTATTAAGGTACACATGGATCTACACTGCCAATTTCAAACTCACAAGCTCTAGAAACTGCTTCTGGAGGTAATTCATCAAAACTGACTAATTGTAAATAACTAGGATTAGCCATCAGTTCTTTTGCTAATAGGAAACCCGTAATTGACCAAGTTTGATATTTCCTGGCTTGTTTTCCAATTAGTCGCCCTTTTTTGCCATCGTAATACTCTGGCCATTCATCTTCGCCGAGACGTGCTTGGGCAATTTCAATAGCTTTTCTGGCCAGACTTGTTCTATTAGTTTTCACAGATGCGGCTGCCAGCATCCACATTAAAACTGGCCAACTTCCAGCATTATGGTACGACCAAGGTATATTTTTGGGGTCACATCCTGTAACAATTCTGTATTCTTCATCTTCTAAAGCTGGGAAACAAATTTTCATTGGCATATCTCCCACCAAGTCATCCCATCTATCCTCGATGAGAGTCATAATTGCTTGGGATTGTTCTTCAGTAGCAAGGTCGGAAACGATCGCCATCAAGTTACCAAGTGCAAAGAAGCGAGTATCTAGCTGGGATGGCCCGACATTACCTGCTAAATAACCGCCTTTTCTGGGCAGCCACTTATCTAATTCATAATAAGGAAGGGAGTCTACATATATATTGAATAGATTGACTGCTGTTTTACCATACTCTTCACTTTTGAAGCGATAAATTGCATTCAGACGATTAATATCTATCCAATAATGCTGACGAATGTGAGCGCATAACAGAGGCAAGCGGTTATCAATTGCTGCTACAACGTCTTGATTGCCTTGACAAATTAGCATTTCGCGGGCGGCACGCAATGCTGCATAAAATAAAACTTGTAATTCCAAAGGATGACCGTATATACCCATACGACGGTCAATCATGCAAGCACCATCTGGAACCAACAATGTTGGATACATATCGAAGCGGTTCGCCAAGCAGATTTCCATAATTAACCTGATACCTTTTTGGAATTCAGGTTGATGAGCTAGAGAAAAATCTTTTGTGGCGATCGCATAAGCACGTAGTAAAATAATCCACCACAGACATGAATCAACAGGTGTGACTCTGGCGATCGCATGTTCGCCAAAATCCGCTTCTAAATATTCTTGTCCGTTATTAGATACAACTTTGAAGCTAGCTGGTATTAACCCGCGTCCAGGTTTATAGGCATCTAATTGCCTTTCTTTAGGTTGTAACTTTAATGTTTCTTCTAAAAAATTGCGAACAATATCTGTTCTACCTTTGAGAAGAAAAATCAGGGCTGAAGAGACAAAATCACGAATAAAGCACTGATCGTAATTGAGCGCTTCTATAGATACATCATAGGCAGCGACAGTTCCAATGGGACGACCTTGATAGTAGATAATCGACCGCTCTAGCGCTTTCCACGCTCCTTCTTCTATATTTTCATCTGTTAGTAATTCATTTATTTGCATCGCTAGAGTAGCTCCATTGGGGGTGTTGATTTATGGTAGATTCGCCTTGATTATATGATTTTTGCTATTCTCAACATTACAAAGACTATTCTTTGAATAGCAAATATAAGTTGGGGAAATAGTCAAGTAAAACAGCTTGCAATGCTGATTTTTATCTTAATTAATTGGCTAGTATCCAATTAGTTTTTCGGAGAATTACAATTAACTACCTTTTCACTTCAAGCAATAAAATGATTTATAAAACAGTTATACTAGACATATTTTTAGTTGTTTGGAACTTTGCTTTACCAAACAAAAACATATCCTGTCACTATTTAAAGCTTGTGTGAAGATTAAACAACTTGTAGTATATTTACGTAACTAGGATTTAGTTTTTGAGACTAAAAATTTAATTATTCCCCTATAACTTAATAATTTATAACATTCTTTCAGAATATGCAATACGACTAATTAAAAAATTTAAGATGTCAATACTTCTAAAGGTGTGATATTTTATCCTATGTACTCATAAAAAGCAAAATTACTCAAGTTAGCTATAATTTGAGTGCGATCGCATTCTATATAGATATTCAGTAAATTAACTGCTATTTATGCCTTTTTTGGAAAATAACTATAACTTGCTGCACGAAGTTTTGGGATTTCTCTGTGGTTAGCTGCAAAGATATAGGATGAACGAACCACAGAGGAAGAGTGGATTTCAAGCTCGACTACATTAGTTGTTTGGGTTCTGTGAAAAAACGCCAGTGCTTTATTACTTTGTTCCACCCGACGATAATCGTGATTTCATTTTCAAGCAGTGGTACTCATCAAGATGAAACATCAAACATTTATACCGTGTTCACTATAAATACAGTATAATTGAGAACTCATGAGTCAGAATTCAGGAATCAAATAGTCTTTCTGCTTGGCTTTGAAACCTAGATTGTGTACTTAATTAACTTGAAATCCGCTGTAATTCTGTTGGACAGTAATTTTTCACCTCTAGTGGTCAATTGACCTTTTTTTCTTTGTTAACCAATAACCCACCAAAGCTGTCGCAATGGTGAGTAGACTGGCTACAACATTTGGATAAATAGTGATTCCGCCTAACTCTGGCTCTGAAATATTGCCAAGAACCGGATCGTTAAGAAAGCCATATGAAGTTCCTGGCCAGAATCCAGCAGCTATTAGCCCAATCCAGAACGCACTGCCGAGAAATGCGGCAAGAGTCATCGAAAAGCGATCAGTTACTGGACGAACTTTCAAAATCGCCAAAGCCGAACCACCCAATGAGATAGCGGCAAAAAACGACATGGCACAATGCAGCTTGGCATGTGGTAGCCATGCAGGGTTGTTCATATGACCATCTGCTAACACGATTGCATCAACACCGATGGGAACAATAAGAGTCGAAAGGGCCGCAGCAGTCAGAAACCATTTGGCAAGTTTTTCTTGATGCATATTAATTAATCGTAAATATCCTTTTGGTTTAGTTTGCCTACAAAGCTTTAATCTTTTGCTACTTAAGGCTAAAATGACTGCTGCAAAAAAACAATAACGCACCATTTGGTGCGTGGACTCAGCGAAATGATACGTGACTTTCCAGAACCGGATTTATTTACACTCAATTGTCCGACTCAACAAATTCTTGATGTCATTGCAGATAAGTGGAGCGTGATTGTACTATACTGTCTAGCCTACCGTTCGCGACGATACAACGATATCCAACGTCGCATTGAAGGAATTTCTCAAAAAGTTCTCACTCAAACTCTGCGTAAACTCGAAAAGCATGGGCTAGTAGAGCGTAAAGTTTTATCACAGATGCCTTTGAGTGTTGAATACTCTCTTACATCTTTGGGGGAAACACTAATTGAGCCGTTACTTGGGCTTGCTAGTTGGACAAGACAACACTTTTCTGAGGTTGTTATATCACGCAATCACTACGACCAGCAAAACTTAGGATAGTTTTTGATACGCTAGCCTTCATTCACTAGAACCGCAAAATCTCGAATTATGCCCCGCACCAGTTTTTAGAATTTATTAGGAGCTTGTCTTGCTATTGTTACACCCAATTATGGCTTAAGCCTGCTTCTGCTTTAATTTGGGCAATTGTTCTTTCGATAAAACTCAGGTCACTTTTAAGACTATGCATCCCTGTTGTTAGTTGCTCAAGCTGATTTTTCAAGTCGTCAGCACTTTGCTGCTGATTGTACTTGCGAGTCAATGCTTCACGAGCCAAATCCTCACGACCTTTTTTCATTGCTAATACAGCTATTTGATGCCATTTTTGGATTTCATTTTGAGCTTGCTTGTAATTTGCTTGCATCCTTTGTTTACTACCTTTAGCACTATGAATACTTTGTAGTATGCTCAGTTTTATCTAGTTGAGAGATTCAATAACTTTGTTTGGGTCATTAGTATCTTGACCTTCATTAAGAAGCCTCAACAAACCATATGCACCAAGTCCAACCACTGCACCAGCAGCGACAACAGGAGCCATGCCAATGCTAAAACCGCTTCCTGCTGCAAGTAATCCCATATTTCCAACAGTTGCAGAAACTCCAGCACCACCAACTACTCCTAGTCCTGCTGCACCCAAAACCAAAGGATCTTGGTTTTCTATTCCCTTCTTAGTGCCATAAGCAGCCATACCAGTAACCGCTCCTGTAGCGATCAAGTGAGGTGCGCCAATGCCAATAGCCGTTCCTGCGGCTGCTAATCCCATGCCACCCACTGTTTGAGAAACAACAGCACCAGTGGCTGCTCCTCCAGCAAGAAATGCTGTACTTTCTCCATATTTGAAATTACCTGCCATGTCATTCAAGTTTGTTTTGATGACGCGGCTGATGCGATCGCCTATTCCCATGATTATGTTTTCCTGCCTTTGCCTATTATTTAAATAAAAGTAATAAATAATACTAAAATTGAGTTTATCTTAGAACACTTTTGCCACTTCGTTAGAATTAATGAAATCTTGCTTTCTGTTATTAAACTTTGTGTAAAGTGCAGCCTTCCGCTATCTTAAGTTGTGAGTTAATAAATTGCGCTTAACATGACCTCGCTTTCTCCTCACAAAAAAGCCAAAGCCTTAAAACCCACTAGCCGTCGCCCTGCCAAGGAACTCTGTAGTGAGTGCGGACTTTGCGATACATATTATATTCACTATGTCAAGGAAGCCTGCGCTTTTATAAATCAGCAGATAGGCGAACTTGAAGCACAAGCGCACACGCGATCGCGCCATCTCGACAACCCCGATGAACTCTATTTCGGCGTTCACCAAGACATGATGGCAGCGCGCAAACAGCAGCCTATCGAAGGCGCACAATGGACGGGTATTGTCAGTAGTATTGCCATTGAAATGCTCAATCGCGGCATAGTTGAAGGTGTCGTCTGCGTACAAAACACCAAAGAAGACCGCTTTCAACCCATGCCTATTATTGCCCGGACTCCAGAAGAAATCTTGGCAGCACGAGTAAATAAACCGACGCTTTCGCCTAACCTTTCCATCTTGGAACAGGTAGAACAATCGGGGATGAAGCGATTATTGGTGATTGGTGTGGGTTGCCAAATCCAAGCATTACGAGCTGTAGAAAAACAACTTGGTTTAGAAAAGTTGTATGTTTTAGGTACACCTTGCGTAGATAACGTTACCCGCGCTGGACTACAAAAATTCTTAGAAACTACCAGCCGATCGCCTGAAACAGTGGTACATTATGAGTTCATGCAAGACTTTCGAGTTCACTTCAAACACGAGGATGGCTCAATTGAAACTGTACCTTTCTTTGGATTGAAGACTAATCAACTCAAAGATGTGTTTGCCCCGTCGTGTATGAGTTGCTTTGATTATGTCAACTCTCTGGCAGATTTAGTTGTTGGTTACATGGGTGCACCCTTCGGCTGGCAGTGGATTGTAGTTAGAAATGATACTGGAAAAGAAATGCTGGACTTGGTGAAAGACCAGTTAGATACTCAACCTGTGATGTCCCAAGGTAATCGCAAAGAAGCCGTACAGCAAAGTATTCCTGCGTATGATAAAGCAGTTACGCTCCCCATGTGGGCAGCAAAACTAATGGGGGTGGTAATTGAAAGAATTGGCCCCAAAGGTCTAGAGTATGCTCGATTTTCGATTGATTCTCACTTCACGCGTAATTACCTGTATGTGAAGCGGAATCATCCAGAGAAACTAGAGGCGCATGTGCCGGAGTATGCTAGGCGGATCGTCGGGCAGTATAAATTACCAGATTAAACTTTCATGCCAAGACGCAAAGAATTTCTTTGCGTCTTGGTTCATTTATCTAGACATACAAAAATCCTGTAGTGGTTTGTACAACTACAGGAAAAGTTAAGAGCATCAGAAAAAATTAATTGTTTTTTGATGGAATATTACTCAAAAGCCGATCGCGGATTGCGATTAGTTGTTCTTGTGTATTAACTGGACTCCTTGGCGCTGGCAGTTCGCTATTGGGCCAAGTAGGTATATCATTGCAGGGACACAACAAAGTCGGCATACCCACATTTCGCATAGCTACTGGCATATTGCAACGACTGCAAGGCGCTAATTCCCATGTTGGTGTCAGTAATTGGGCAATAGTTTCATGGGTGCCCTCAAGGTAACAGTCACCTGCTTCCGGCGAGAGAATCTTCTGCCAGCAAGCTTCAAATTCTTCACTGTAGCGATCGCCTTTTAGCACTGGCTGCGGCAAAAAGCTTGCCTTACCATTGCCCGTTACCACTTTCTTACCCAACTGAAACCAGTAGGCAAGATATTTTTTAACTTCTTGTTGAGTTGCCATACCACAATTCTAGATTTTAGATGGGCTACTTTTGCAATTGAATGCTTAATTTCGCATTAAGACTTTGGTACTGGTAATGGCGAACCAAGAATGCTGAGATTCAGTACATGACCGCCAGTGACTAAATAAACGGTATCGCAGATTGTACCTAACTGGCGCACTAAAGAACCCAAGCGATCGCGAAATTTCCGACCAAGAGGATAAGCTGGCACTACACCCCAACCTGTTTCTTCCGCGACAAATAGCATATCAGCAGCAACCAATTGCACCGTTTCTAAAAACTCAGAGAGTGTGTTTTCCCAAATTCCCTCATCTTCCTCTAAAGTATTAGCCACCCAAGTTCCCAAAGAATCTACCAAAAGGCAAGTATCTGGCTTGACATCAGCAAGAGTAGCAGATAATTTCACAGGTACAGAAAGTGTTGCCCAACCTTGGGGGCGGCGTTTTTGATGTTTTTGAATCCGTTGATGCCATTCTTCATCAGTTGGATTTTCGGTAGCTGTTGCCACGTAAACAACAGCTTTCCCCGATTGCATAGCCAGAGTTTCCGCCCATTCACTTTTACCGGAGCTTGCTGGCCCCGTGATTAGGATAACTTTACCCAAAGCTGTTTCCTTAGTATCTTTAATTAATTATGATTGCAATAATTGACGGAATTTCTTATTTCAAGCGTGAAATTGTTGGTCACAAATAACTTTTAAGAGATAAAATTAGCACCAGCATTGTTTATGCCAAAATTGGCAAAAGCTAAAAATCCTCACAACCCCATTTTGAATTATTCAATACTACTGGGGATAGTAAACTTCAGGTTATTTTTATGAAAGCAGGTATAAAACGTATTGAGGCAACTTTACACGATTTAGGGAATCGCAGTACAGATGAAGCCGAAGTAAGTGATTCTACGAAGCGACCTTTCTCCTTTAGGATTAGTGTTGGAGCAACGGAGGCATCAGGCAACGCTGACACTTTGGCTAATGAGGAAATAAACACACAAAGACAAATAGATGACCTGGGCACAGAGCCTCAAGGTAACTATACTCCTGAACAGAATATATTTCCTCACCACAGCCCTGAAGTACAGACCTTTCGCGCGCAAGATGATAGTAGTAAAACACCTAGCTTACCAAAGTTCAAAAATCCTACCTTTAGTAGTCATCGCCATGGAGCGAATCCAGCATTAGCAATAAATCTTTTACAAGAAATTCAAGAGCATGTCGCTGGTTGGCAGCTAGAGTTGCAAACAATTTTGCAGCAAATACAGGATATTTACTTAGAAGGCCCAATTGTCAATGGTTGGTTAGAATCCAATCCTCGCGAACCAGAACAGGGAGGAACTGCAACTTTACGCCATGCAGAAGTCGATCGCCTGATGGATTATGTGGAAGAAATTTGTACAAACGGCGGGCAAGTATCTTATAAATCTTCGCGTGCAGGTTATCGCCTCTGCGGTTTGGATACTTCTGGTAAAGTCTGGTCCCGTCCATGTCCGCCGGAGCAAGTACCTACTGTGAGTATGGCAATTGCCCGTCACCAAAAGTTACGTCAACTCTTGGGACGCAAGCAATACTTGGAAACTCGTCTTAGTCAATTGGCTGAAACTCTAGTGGTTTTACACAGTCACATCCAACAAGCTTAAAGTTTTCAAGAGTATTTCCGAAAAATCTCGGTTGGTGAGTGAGGAATTTTTGGTATAGATTAGCCCTCAGCAGGCGTTAGTAAGATTCGGGATTTTAATCTCAAATCCAAAGTCCGTCTTGAAAAGTTTGTTACGGAGGGAAACCCTCCTGACACGCCAGTTCGTTCAAGTCGGGAAACCTACCCACACGACTGGCTCAACTTTTCACCAAATCCAAAATTAAATTTATGTCAGACACCCAAATCTCTGCCATTATCTGTACTCACAATCGAGATACCTATTTAGGTGCGGCGATTGATAGCCTGTTGGCGCAGGATTTTGCGGCTGACTTTGAAGTTATAGTCGTGGATAATGGTTCGAGCGATCGCACTCGTGAAGTTGTAGAACAAAGAGCCAGCAATCCCCGCTTGAAGTATGTCTTTGAACCTACCATCGGTTTATCTGTGGCTCGCAATACTGGTGCAAGAGTTGCAACTACTGAAATTCTCGCTTATTTAGATGATGATGCAGTCGCCAGCACTCACTGGTTGCAAGTTTTGGATTCTGCCTTTAAAAATAACTCTAAACTAGCGATCGCAGGTGGCAAGGTAACACTCTTGTGGCCCCAAGGCATTCAACAGCCACTGTGGCTCTCTCCGGGACTAGCTGGAAATTTGGGAGCATACGACTTAGGCGAGAGCAGCATCTACATCAAACAACCTTCTTTGACTCCCAGAGGCTTGAATTACTGTTTAAGGCGCAGTTTTCTCGAAGAAATTGGTGGTTTCGATCCTCATCTTGGTCGAGTGGGAAAAAACTTACTATCCAATGAAGAACTACAAATGACCGAGTTTGCCTTAGAGCGTAATTGGCAAGTTGCTTATCTTCCCGAAGCTTTAGTGGCTCACAATGTCGCCCCAGAACGCCTGAAACGCTCCTGGTTTTTAAATAGAGGCTGGTGGCAAGGTATCAGTGAATGCTATCGCGAACAACTTGCTGGTAGAGCTGGTATTGGTCAGTTGCTTCGGGGTAGCGAACGATTTTTGCGTGGCTTATATAAGGCATTGCAATATATTTCTGACCCAGCTGAACGCTTTGACAAACTTGTGTATGCCTATGGGCAAGTGGGTTACTTAAATGCTGCCCTTCAAGGTCTGCTGTCTACATCCAATAAAAAATAAAAAATAATAACTTATATGTCAGCCAAAATACCAGTTTCCGTACTCATTCCAGCAAAAAACGAAGAAGCAAATTTGCCTGCCTGTCTCGCTAGCGTCAGTAGAGCGGATGAAGTATTTATCGTAGATTCTCAAAGTACTGATAAGAGTGCCGATATTGCTAAAATTTACGGCGCAAATATCGTACAATTCAGCTTCAATGGTCGCTGGCCGAAAAAGAAAAATTGGTCTTTAGATAATCTACCTTTCCGTAATGAATGGGTGTTAATTGTAGATTGTGATGAACGCATTACTCCTGAATTGTGGGAAGAAATTGCCCAAGCAATTCAAGATGATGAACATACAGGTTACTATCTCAACCGCCGCGTATTTTTCTTAGGAAAATGGATTCGCCACGGTGGTAAATATCCCGATTGGAATCTGCGTTTATTTAAGCATCAACAAGGTCGTTACGAAAACCTGAATACAGAAGATATTCCCAACACAGGCGACAACGAAGTTCACGAACACGTTATTTTACAGGGCAAAGTTGGATATCTGAAAAATGATATGCTCCATGAAGACTTCCGCGACCTTTACCACTGGTTAGAAAGACATAATCGCTATTCAAATTGGGAAGCCCGTGTTTATTTTAATCTGCTCACAGGTCAAGGTGACAGCGGTACTATTGGTGCAAATTTATTTGGTGATGCAGTGCAGCGCAAGCGCTTTTTGAAAAAAGTGTGGGTACATCTGCCATTTAAACCATTTTTGCGATTTATTTTGTTCTACATTATTCAGCGCGGTTTTTTAGATGGCAAAGCTGGATATATCTATGCACGCCTACTCAGTCAATACGAATATCAAATTGGAGTCAAACTTTACGAATTACGCAGTTGTGGTGGCAAGCTCAACACTACAAAAACTTCTCAACCTGTGCCATCGTCCCTAACTCAGGAAATTGGACAAACAGTTAGTTAGAAGAAATGAGGAAGCAGAGGGGTAACAGGGGCAAGGAGAGAATAATAATTCCTGACAACGTTTAAAACCATATTCAATCCAGTTTCTTAAACTATAAAGTTGCTAAAATTTCTCTACAAAATTTTATCTAGCGCCATATATCACTAACCATTTTGGTAATATTGTTTCCAACCAATTTAGGACTCAGTGAAGAGAAATTTAGCAACTTTTTTAATAACTTTTACCAGGGCGTAAGTCCTGTAAATAAATAATCGGTGCAGTCAACCTACACCGATATCTATAATATGCGTACAATTTAACTCTAATTGCACTCAACATTTCCCTCATGCCAATGCTGAAGCTTGGGGTTTGGCAAAAATCATTCTTCCTGCTGAGGTTTGCAAAGCACTAGTGACTACCACCCGTAATTCACCACCCACATAGCTGCTGCCTTCCTCGACAACAACCATTGTGCCATCGTCTAGGTAGCCAATGCCTTGGCTGGGTTCTTTGCCTTCTTTGAGTATTTTCAGGTCAAGATTGTCACCTGGTAAATAGGTGGGACGGACGGCATTCACTAGGTCATTAACATTTAAAACAGGTACTTTTTGTACGCTAGCAACTTTCGACAAATTGTAGTCATTAGTTAACAGTGTGCCGCTGATTTCTTGGGCAAAGCGCACTAATTTCGCATCCACCGTAGAAATATCTTCGTAGTCAACTGGGTTAATCAAGATGCGATCGGGGTAAGCTTCCTTAATACGGTTGAGAATTTCTAGCCCCCGCCGTCCTCGCACCCGCTTTTGGTCTTTGCTGGCATCGGCTACTTGCTGCAACTCTTGCAAAACAAACTGTGGCACGATAATTTGCCCTTCTAGAAAACCTGTTTCTAGTAGTGCTTCAATCCGACCATCAATAATACAGCTAGTGTCTAAAACTTTGGTATTAGCAGGTTTAAGCGTGCCTTCTACTACCATTGTTTCTACGGTATTAGGATTAATGAACCGCAATAAGCCTCGCCCGTGGGTATCCGCCAAATTCATGCCAGTTACGGCAAGTATAATACTGCCGACAACTGCCACTAACGGCTTAATAAAGCTAAAATCCGCTGGAATGGGAAGTAAAAATAATGGGGCTAACATTAAGTTAGCTAATAACAGCCCAATCACTAACCCAATAGCGCGGGTTAAGATCACTTCTAGAGGTAATTCTCGGACTTGTGACTCCAGGCGACGATATGTCGTTTGAAAACTCAGTCCGACGGCACCACCAATAATGGCGGCAAAGACAGCAACAATTAAGCGTAAAGCTTCCAGGTTTGTCACCCGGTCTAAAGCGCCATTGGGTAGTAGTTCAGTGCTATAGAACCCTATTCCCGCTGCTGCTAGGATAAATGAGATAATAATGATGGCATCAAGCATGGTTGTCTTGTTTTCCTGCGAATGTGTTACCTGATAAATAAAGCCAAGTATTTTTTATGTTCTCGATTAGAGAGATTTATCAATATTGACTTACATTAGGGTTTTAAGCAGGCAATATCTGCAAATATTATAACCAAAGTGTTTTCTCTTAATATTTTTCATGATTTTGTTGTAAAACGATAAAAACTTGTAAATAAAGTACTAATTTTCATTGTTTGTAATTCTCTCTTGAGTTAATTAATTCTTTCTCATAATGAGTCAAAAAGTTAATATTTCGGGCATTGCAAGTTCTGCTTATATACATATTCCCTTTTGCAGACGGCGGTGCTTCTATTGTGATTTTCCCGTGTTTGTAGTGGGCGATCGCTCGCGGGGTGAAACATCTGGTACTATCTCCCAATATGTTGAGGTGCTGTGTCAAGAAATTGCCATTACACCAGCTTTTGGTCAACCCCTTAAGACTATTTTCTTCGGTGGTGGTACTCCTTCACTACTCTCGATAGAGCAGTTGCAAAGTATCCTAGGAGCTATAGAACAGCACTTTGGTATTGCTTCGGGAGCAGAAATTTCTATGGAAATGGACCCAGGCACATTCGATTTAGCGCATATAGCAGGCTATCGCAGCGCGGGTGTGAACCGGGTAAGTTTGGGCGTACAAGCGTTTCAGGAAGAATTGTTAAAAATTGCTGGGCGATCGCACTCAGTTGTGGATATTCTTGCAGCTGTGGAATTAATCCACCAAGTAGAGATTCCCGAATTTAGTATAGACTTGATTTCGGGGTTGCCGCATCAGTCTTTAGACCAATGGCAGGATTCTCTAGATAAAGCTGTAGCGTTGGCATCGACTCACATATCTATATATGACCTCACAATTGAACCAGGAACAGCTTTTGGTCGTTACTACAAACCTGGTGACAGTCCTTTGCCAACGGATGAAACCACAGTCAAAATGTACCAGATGGGGCAACAAGTTCTGACTGGTGCAGGGTATAAACATTATGAAATTTCTAATTATGCCCAACCCGGCCATCAGTGTCGGCATAATCGGGTTTATTGGGAAAATCGTCCCTATTATGGCTTTGGCATGGGTGCGGCTAGTTATGTAGATGGGAAACGCTTTACTCGTCCTCGTAAGACTCAAGAGTATTATCGATGGGTGCAAGATTTGATTGCCAATGGCGGTGTAATTGATTGGGAAGTGACACTACCAGAGGAAATTTTGTTAGAAACCTTAATGTTGGGGTTGCGTTTAGCAGAAGGTTTGAATTTAGCTGATTTAGTAGAGAAATTTGGCGAACAAAAGGTGAAGGAGATTCACAAATGTTTGCGATCGCATTTTGAGAAAGGTTGGGTAGAAATCGTAGAGGGAAGGTTGCGCTTGTGCGATCCCGATGGTTTTTTGTTTTCTAATGTAGTCTTGGCAGAGTTGTTCAGCCATTTGGGGTGATTTGTCAGTTGTTAGTTGCTATACGATCGCTGAACAATGACCACTGACAAATCACCCTAAGATTAAATCGGCAAGCGATTAATATCTTTGTTGCAACCTATAACTACCATCGCTGAACCGCGTTCTAGACGATTGGTAGGTTCAGGATTAATTTTAAATTTGCCGTCCTGACTCACAGCTAATAAATTCAAACCATAACGGTTACGAAGTTGAAGTTCGGCGACCGTTTTGCCATGAAATTCATCAGGTACAATTAACTCGACAATACTGTTATCTGGGTCGAGGTCGAATCGATCTAAGATGGATGGTTTGGTGAGCGTTCGCGCTAAAGCACAACCAGCCTCGTATTCAGGAAACACAACATGGTCTGCTCCTACTCGTTTTAACAACTTTCGGTGAACTTCGCTAGAAGCTTTAGCAACTACATGGGGTACACCACCCTCTTTAACATTTAAAGTGGTGATGATGCTTTCTTGAATGTAGTTACCAATTGCGACAATTACTGTATCAAATTCAAAAATTCCAGCTTCTTTGAGCGCACCTGGTTCGGTTGAGTCTAGTTGTAAAGCATGACCAACTATCTCGTCATTCAATGCTTCTGATACTCGCTTTTCATCAATATCGGTTGCTAGCACTTGGTAACCTAATCTGCTCAGTGTTGAACAGACGGATCTACCAAAACGACCTAACCCAATTACAGCAAATTGCTGGTTATCTTTACGCAAACTGCGAAAAAACCCTAACGATGACAGATTCACAGTTACTATCCTTATAAGATTCCCTGTATTTAGGGCAAAAAACAGTTAAATCGAATTATTAAAAGTTTTATTTTTTGCCTACTCATTTATATTTTATCAGTTTAGGTTCTATAGCAGTCCAATCTGATTTGTGAAAAATGCTTTTTTAACGAATACAAAGAACGCAAAGGAAGAAGAAACAGGAAAGCAGGGAGATAGAAAAGATTATCTCAGCCAAAATGCAAAATTAATTCATTGAGAAAAATAAAGTCAATTACTTTATAGTGTCTTTTCTTTTAACTTTTGCATGAGTGCTTTTTTAGTTCCCCGTTTGCTTTGGTCTTTACAGGAGAAAAGGGTAAACTATCCGACAAGTAAATTTTCCTCAGGATAGTGAATCCTGCTGGGACGAGGGTCTCCTAATACAGCAGCCATCAGTAGTAAAACACCTACTCTTCCCATATACATTGTGGCAATTAAGATAAGTTTTGCTGCTACAGAGATACTTGCTGTAATGCCTGTAGAAAGACCTACCGTAGCAAAAGCTGATACCACTTCAAACAAAATCTGAATAAAATCTAATTCTGGATCTGTTAAAGCAATTAAAAGTGTGGCAAATATTACGGTAGCTACGGAACCCACTAAAACACCAACAGCTTTTAAAATTAAAGATATTGCTATCTTCCGGTCATACAATAAAACTTCTTCTTTACCTTGAAGAATTGCTTTAGTACAACTGGTAAGAACTCTTAGAGTCGTAGTTTTGATGCCGCCTCCAGTACCGCCTGGACTTGCACCAATAAACATGAGTGCAATTGTGATAAATAAACCAGCGGTGGTCATTTTGCCAATATCAATAGTGTTAAAGCCAGCGGTTCTAGGAGTAACTGATTGAAACCAAGCCACTAATAACTGGTCTTTGAAAGCGAGTGAGCCAAATGTTTCAGGATTTCTTACCTCTATACATAAAAATGCAATTGTACCCAATACTAAAAGTATTAATGTTGTACTAGTTGCAACTTTAAAGTCTAGTGAAAAAACTAAACAGACTTTTTGCTTCAGCAGGCGATCGCGCAACCAAACATACATTTCTAAAATTACTTGATACCCGATTCCTCCAAAGATAATTAAAAATGTCACAGTTAAAACTACTAAAAAAGATGACTGATATCCGATTAAGTTATCTTTAAACAGACTAAAGCCTGCATTATTCCAAGAATTAACGCTATGAAAAATCGCTAACCAAAGTCCTTTATTCCAACCATATTCAGGAACAAATGCTGGCAGCAGTAAAAATATTCCTGTAATTTCAAAAATTAATGTTGTGGCAATAATTGAGCGGATAACTTGGGCGCTACCATGCATTCCTGGTCGGTCTAAAGATTGTTGAATGGCTATTTTTTGTCGCAGGTCAAACTTACGTCCAATCAGTAGAATCAGAAAGGTTGTGCTGGTCATGTAGCCCAAACCGCCAATCTGAACCAACAGTGTCATAAACAACTGACCCCAAAAGGAAAAATAAGTACCGGGATCGACCACCGATAAACCAGTAACACAAACAGCGGATGTCGAGGTGAACAGCGCCACAATTGGGTCGTTCCAACTACCATCACTAGTCGAGAAAGGCATCATCAGCAGAATGGTTCCTACAGTGATGACAGCTAGAAATCCTAGACAAACTGTGCGAGAAACAGTCATAAGTAATTCGTAATTCGTAATTCGTAATTAAGAAAGTTAGATTTAATCTGGGTTTCCACCTCTTAAATATATGTAGGCTTTTTTTGGATAATTGGCATAAATGAGTAAGAGCAGCTTAATTTAGGTAAGATTGACAAGTTTTCTCCATGAGAAGAAATCTCGGTTTACCTTTCCTGGAACCAAAAACATCCTTATCTAATTAAAAACACACATGGTACCCTACCAGTATGTTGATTTAAATTTTGCTTTGTCTTAACACTGCTTTCTTCATGAGTGCAACACTTTACCAGCAAATTCAGCAGTTTTACGATGCTTCCTCTGGGCTGTGGGAGCAGATTTGGGGCGAACACATGCACCACGGCTACTACGGGGTCGATGGTAGCCAGAAAAAAGACCGCCGTCAGGCTCAAATTGATTTAATTGAAGAACTACTTAATTGGGCTGGGGTACAGACAGCGGAGAATATTCTCGATGTCGGTTGCGGTATTGGCGGCAGTTCTTTATATCTAGCAGGTAAGTTTAATGCTAGAGCAACGGGGATCACTTTGAGTCCCGTCCAAGCCGCTAGAGCCACAGAACGCGCCCAGGATGCTGGTTTGAGTGCTAGAAGTCACTTCCAGGTGGCAGATGCTCAAGCAATGCCTTTTGCTGACAATTCTTTTGACTTGGTTTGGTCTTTGGAAAGTGGCGAACACATGCCAGATAAAACCAAGTTCATGCAGGAGTGTTACCGAGTATTGAAACCGGGCGGCACTTTGATTATGGTGACTTGGTGTCATCGACCTAATGATGAGATACCACTGACAACAGATGAACAAAAACACTTGCAGGATATTTATCGGGTGTATTGTTTGCCTTATGTGATTTCGTTGCCAGAGTATGAAAGAATTGCCCGTCAACTACCATTAAAAAATATCCGCACTGCTGATTGGTCGCAGGCTGTTGCCCCTTTTTGGAATGTGGTGATTGATTCAGCGTTCACTCCCCAGGCGATTTTTGGGTTGTTGCAAGCTGGTTGGAGTACGATTCAAGGAGCGTTATCCCTGGGGTTGATGCGTCGCGGTTATCAGCGCGGGTTAATTCGATTTGGTTTGCTGTGCGGGAATAAGTAGGAGGTAATTCGTAATTCGTAATTCGTAATTCGTAATTCGTAATTCGTAATTCGTAAAATCAGATTTTATTAGGGTTTGAAGATTTGCATCTGTAGTTTCATTTTGGATTTTGGAAAGTTGGTATAACGCGCAAATATCTTTTTTCCATTTTCCACTTCCCACTCCTTATTCCTCTTCTCATACCAAACTTTCCAAATATGTATTGTTTTATTAAGAGAGTAGCAGATATCCTGCATTCAGCCTTGTTCTGTGTGTCTTAAATTACGAATTACGAATTACGAATTACGAATTATCTTGTCCGTAACAACTGCACGAATGTATTACTCACTGTATTGTCTTTAGTATCTGCGGCGTATTGAATCAACTTTTCCCGCAGTTCTTTGGCTGCATCTAAGGGGAGTAAGGTTGCTAGTAAGAAATAAACGCCGCGAAATCGCGGATCGCCCATTCTATCAACTAATAGTCCTTCGGCTGCATCAGTTTCGCCCAGAAAGTTTTGCACTAAGAAGAAATCCATGATTTTATCGTGGCGGAAGTACCATTCTTTCTTGGCTTCGCCTTTTTCATCTTGCCACTGACGGCTGACTACCATCTTGTATTTTTCGTCTGACAAAGACATGGCGACTTGATAAAATTCGTCTGCGGGTAAGGCTTGTTTGTCTTGGAGTCGCATTTCGTAGACAGCGGCTGAGAATTTCTTTAAGGGAAATTCTTGATTCCATTCTTTGAGGTATTCTGCCGCCATTAAATTGTATTGCTGTTCTTGCAGGCGAAATAAATTAGGGTGTTTGCCTTGTGATAACATCAGCGCTACCACTGTTAGATCCATTGGATTGGAAAGAATTCGGCGCACAGCATCTAACTCTTCTTTGGCTTGTTGCTTGAGGACTTCTGTTAAATAATTGGTGCAGGCTTTTTCGTAATCAGCCCCTTGAACTTGGGCATCTTTGGGTAGTCGCGGCTGACGGGATATCAAAAACTCTTGAATTTGTTGTTGCTCAAGGGGTTGCAAGTAGTATATTTTTGCTGTTGAGGGTGGTGTCCACTCTAGGGGCTGGGTAGTCATAATAATGTTGCCCCGGAAATAGCTTTCGACAAACTGGCAGATTTTTGCCCGTGTGTCGGCGGTGACTTCGTTAAGTCCGTCGATGCAGATGTCAATTGCACCACTGTAAATCAGGTTTTTCAGGAAGTCGGCATCTTGTGCTTGCCCGTGTAGTTTGTCTTGGATGGCTTCAATTACGCCTTTATGACATTTCTGGGCGGGGAGATAAACGACGATGCGCTCTTGGTTTTGTAATAGATGGCGGAGAAACATCGACTTGCCTAAGCCGGAATCACCTTCTAAGATAATTTGTCCTTTGATACTGGGTAGGGCTGCGGTAACTGGAAAGATGTCTCCTGAACCGGGAACTTTGACTTTAGATGGGAAGTACGATTGGTCATGAAAATTATCTAAGCCAGCATCGGCTAATAGGGAAGATTTGAATGGTTCAAATAATTTGCGCCGGAACAAAGGAACCCAGGTGAGGAGAAAGCCGACATAGCCCACGCCTAAAATGCGTCTTACCCAAGGGTTCCAGAAGAAGACGGCTTGGACTTGGGGAAATTTGGGGTAGGCAAAGATGAGGGCAAGCCAAAAGGTAATGTGAGCGAGGATGGTGATTCTGGCTTTAAAAAACCACTGCCAATATTCCAGATTATTAATTACTGACTGTAGTGTATCAGCATGGGTGGAGTTAATTTTTTTGAGGTTGCTGTAGTGAGTTTGCAATAAGTTAATATCTTGTGCTTTCCAAAGAATTTGTTTGTTGGCAGCGACTTCAGAAATTTGCTGTGCTAAATCTTTTCTTAATTGATCTAGTTCTTGGCTGGGTTCCCAGGCTTGGCGAAAGATTAAGAGTGTTTTTACACCTTCAGTGTGTGTCAGCTTATCGGGAGTTGTTTTTGGTCTGCCTAGCCATGTGAGCAAAATTTTTACTTCATCAGTGCCGCCACCAAGGAAATAAGTTAAAAATCGCCACTGTGCAAATTCTGATTGACCTGCATAATAGACGCTATCCAGAATTACAACAATATTATTTAAGTTGAGTTGTTCTATTTTCCCCAATGCCACTGCTACACCGAAACGAACATTAGCATCAACGGATTTATCCTTAAGGAAGTCGAGGATGTCTTTGACGTAGGGTTTAGCTGCCTCCCCCAGATTTCCCAATGCCGATGCTGCACCGGAACGAACATCAGCATCAACGGATTTATCCTTAAGGATGTCAGCGATGTCTTTGACGTAGGGTCTAGCTGCCTCTTCCAGATTTCCCAATGCCGATGCTGCACCGGAACGAACATCAGCGTCAACGGATTTATCCTTGAGGATGTTGGCAGCTTTCTGAGCAATTACCTCCGGTTTGTGAATTACCGCTTTCAAATTTTGCAAATCATATTCATTGAATTCCTCAAAAGCAAGTTTCTTCACTCCGTTATATTTATCATCAAGGGCAGCAACGATACCGTTAATTTGCCATGCTTCTGGCTTAGGCTTGGGCTGTTCTTTAGCACTTACCCAAGGGAGAGAGAGGAAGAGAGTTAGGAGTAGGGTGAAACAGAAAAGGAAAAAGAGCGATCGCTTGCTGCTGTAGCGGGGTATCGTGAGCATAATTGGGGGCACGGTGGCAGATTACACGCGGCTATCGGTATAATACCAAGCCTGCAATTGCTAATTCCTGATTCTTAATTGAGAAAGTCAGGCAGATTTGATGTTAATCTTTGCTCACGAGTATCAAAGACTGTCCCGCAAGTATTAAAGACTCGTCCATGAGTATCAAAGACTCATCCACGAGTATTAAAGACTCTCGCGCGAGTATCAAAGACTCATCCACGAGTACCAAAGACTCTCGCGCGAGTATCAAACACTCTCCCGCAAGTATTAAAGACTCGTCCACGAGTATCAAAAACTCTCGCGTGAATATCAAAGACTCGTTTACGAGTATTAAAGACTCTCGCGTGAATATCAAAGGCTCATAGTCGAGTATTAAAGACTCTTGCAGAAGTTCAGCAAACACAAAGGGGAAAAGATAACTTTTCCCCTTTCATCCTTCCGCAATCTCTAGCAAAGTTTACAGCCTATGAACCAGAATTAGTTTTAGCAGGTTTACTCTTCATAGCTTTAAAACGATCGCCCAATTGTTGAGCAAGACTTTTTAACCCTGGAGTTTTTTTAGCAGCAGTCTTGACATAATCATATACTGTCAAACTACTACCCATTGCTTCACTGCCCACTGCCATGAGAGTATCATCTACTTGTTCTGTGAGTTGGCGCAGTCCAATCAAAAGTTCGGTAAGCGTGGTTGCTAATTGATAATCCCGCACAAACTCATCTAAATCAAAGCTGGCTGGTAAAATTTCTCGGTTAGTCTGGGCAGCAGTCAAACTATTGTTGACAAAAGCGAGGCTTTTATCGCCCATCTTAAATAACTTGCGTCGTTCTTCCACACTTAAAGTCACGAGAAAAGGTAACTTTGCTTGAATAGTCGCAAAGGCAGCTTTAATTTCTTGGACATCTTCTGGGGAAAGTGAGGCGGTAATGTTTTGGTAAGCCATTAGTTCTTTACCGTAGAGAATTTTTGTTATGATTCCCACTGGTAAAAGCGATCGCACAATCTTTTGGGAGTAGAGAATGGGGTTATCTAAGAGCGATCGCTTTGATTAAATGCACTCACTCTAGCCATAAGCTTAAATATAGTTAGCTAGTTAGCGATCGCCACTATTTGACTTCTCAGTGATGATTCTTATTATCTTTAACAGTTTATGTTAAATAAATTCTCTAACCGTGATGAGTTGATAGCTTATCTGCGCGAACAGTTTCCCACAGCAGCACAAAGAAGCGATCGCATCAGTGATACTGTAGGGGGACGCAAAGCAGCCGAAGAAGCACTGCAAAAAGTAGATTCGGCAACCTACGCCAAAACACGTAACTTTTTAACAGGTACTGTAACCCGACTTTCGCCTTACATCCGCTATGGAGTTTTAAGCTTGCGAGAAATTCGGGATTATGTGCTTGACAACGTACAGCAACCAGATGAAGCTACTAAACTAATTAACGAATTAGGCTGGCGTGACTATTGGCAGCGGTTATATATCAAGCTAGGCAATGGTATCTGGCAAGACCAAGAAGAATACAAAACAGGTTACACCCAAAAAGACTACGCAGCAGATTTACCGCAGGATATCAAAGAAGGCAACACAGGCCGAGTTTGCATCGATAGCTTCAGCCGCGATTTGCAAGAAACAGGCTACCTGCACAATCATGCCCGCTTGTGGCTAGCCGCTTACATTGTGCATTGGCGACACATTCGTTGGCAAGCCGGAGCCAAATGGTTTCTCGAACATCTGCTAGATGGCGATCCTGCTAGTAATAATATGTCATGGCAGTGGGTTGCCAGCACCTTCAGCCACAAGCCCTACTTTTTCAACCGTGAGAATTTAGAACGCTACACCAAAGGCGTTTATTGCCAGAAATGTCCTCTATACGGTCATTGTGACTTTGAAGGAAGTTATGAAGAATTAGAACAAAAACTGTTTCCCAACGGCGAATTTACTAAACAAGCCAATAGCCAAAGTTGGCAACGCGGGAAGAGAGGGAAGAGGAGATAAATCAATTAAAAATTAAAAATGTAAAATTAAAAATTAAATTTATCATTTTTAATTTTTAATTAGAGCGAAGCGAATGACTAAACCAATTGTTTGGATACATGGAGACTGCCTCAGTCCATACAATCCCGCACTGCAAGAATACCCGGATGCACCAGCCATTTGGGTTTGGGATGATGCTTTGATAGAGGAATGGCAACTGAGTCTCAAACGCCTCACGTTTATCTATGAATGCTTATTAGAGTTACCAGTTGTCATTCATCGTGGTAATGTAGCGCAAGAAATTTTAGCCTTTGCCCAAGAACATCAAGCCGATTTAGTTGTGACAGCAGATAGTCCCAGTCCCCGATTTGATGATATCTGCGACGAAATCGAGCGTTCTTTAGCAATCGAAGTCCTAGAAGTGGAACCATTTTTTGATTACGATGGCTATATTGACCTAAAACGGTTCTCACGCTATTGGAAAGTGGCTGAGAAACATGTTTTTGAATAATTTACTTTGCTAATGATATTTTCCCAACTGCATAAAATTTTAATCACTCCTATTAACGAAACATCCTCTAAATACTACTTCAATAAATCAGTTTTATTCTGGTTAACTATAAGTCTTCTATTTGCAATTTTTTACGGAATCCTAGGATTACAAAAAGCCTTTAGAGGAGAGTATGTTGCTCAGGATGACGCACGAGAATACATATTCTGGATGCAGCGATTCGCCGATCCAGAATTACTACCAAATGATTTGATGGCAGATTATTTTCAATCGATTACGCCATTTGGATATACTGTTGTTTATAAATTGATGGCTAGTCTCGGCATTTATCCTTTATTGCTGAGTAAAATTTTGCCTATTGTCCTAGGATTAATTATTACTATTTACTGCTTTTGGCTGTGTTTCGAGATTTTTCCAGTGCCAATTGCTGGATTTATTAGTACTTTGCTGCTCAATCAGAGTCTTTGGTTCAAAAGTGACTTAGTTTCTGCAACACCTAAATCTTTTGTATATCCTTTATTATTAGCATTTCTGTACTATTTATTGCGCGAATCTTGGCTAATAATTTGTCTAATAGTTGTGCTAGAAGGACTTTTTTATCCTCCACTACTATTGATTTCTCTAGGTATTTTGTTTATTCGGTTGCGGAGTAATTATTTTTGGCTAGTAGCTATCTTAGGATTGGCGTTTATAGTGATGTTGCCATATGCTTTAACTTCCTCTGAGTTTGGGCCAGTTGTCACTGCCTCTCAAGCTGTAAAAATGCCAGAATTCTGGCCAGGAGGACGGCATCCGTTTTTTGATACTAATCCTTGGCGATTTTGGCTGATTGGTCAACATAGCGGGATATTACCACCGTTAATGCCTCCCCTGATTTGGTTAGGATTGTTTTTGCCAATGGTATTGCGAGATGTATCGCGCTTTCCCTTGGTCAATTTGGTTAAGAGTCAAGTCAACATATTGCCGCAGATAATCGTAGTATCCTTGACTCTGTTTTTTGCTGCCCATGCTTTCTTCTTAAAACTGTTTTTCCCTACCCGATATACAATTCATTCTCTGCGAATTGTAATGGCTATTGCCGCTGCGATCGCTTTAACTGTCATATTAGATAATTTTTTCCGTACTTATCAGCAAAAATGTAGAGTTTGGCAATTAGCGTTAACAGTCACTCTAGCCTTTATACTCGTTCTGTACCCTAATTTTTCGGGACGTTTTCCAACAACCGATTACAGGCAATCTGGAGAATCAGCCCTTTACAAATTTCTGCAACAGCAATCTAAAGACAGCCTAATTGCCAGTCTTTCTGATGAGGCTGATAACATTCCGACTTTTGGTCAAAGGTCTATTTTTGTGAGTAGAGAATACGCGCTTCCTTTCCATCTCGGCTACTATTCTCCAATTCGCCAACGCACTATTGATTTAATTCGCGCTCAATATAGTCCAAATTTGGCAGCAGCAAAACAATTAATTCAAAAATACGGAGTAGATTTCTGGCTGCTGGAACGCACCGCTTTTAAACTTGAATATTTGACTCAAAAAAGTTGGCTGAAAAGTTTTCAACCAGTGTTTACAGAAGCTGTCAGTAGCTTGGAACACGGGACTACTCCTGCATTAGCAAAGCTGACATCCCACTGTTCTGTTTTAGAGACACAGAACTTTATCGTGTTAAAAGCAGACTGTATTTTGACACTCCACGGCTATGAAAACAACCAAGACCGCTCATTTTCACAAAAAGCCGTGGGATTCTTGGACTGAACTTGCCTCCAAACAAGTTCCAAGTCCCAAAATTCATTTGTGGAATTACCCACACCCTTTGGGATGAAATTGCCCAGTGTGCAATATTACTTCCCCATGATCTGGAACCCAGGCTAGCCATTCATCTGCTGAAACCGGACACAATAACAGTGCTTCGTCAAAACTAAAGGGGCTGGGTAGTTCCAGAAGCTTTACCCAAGTTGAGACTAAAAAATCCTGGACTAAATCTTTGGCATAACATTTGCTCAACCAATCCAGATTCTGCTTTCTTGCCGACATAGCAAAATCTGGTCTATCAGAATCTAGTTTCATAGCTTTGTATTAGCCTTAACCGATGGGCTAATCTAAAATTATTTCTGTAACTAAGACTACAAAATCATAATCATTTTGAAAAGTGACTGTTTTATAACTTTACGTAAGCTAAGGGAAGAAGGCACGGGGCAGAGGAGCAGGGGGAGCAGAAGGGCAGAGGGGGAGTAGGGGAGGCAGGGGAGAATAACACTGACCAATTACCAATCCCCAATTGCTACTGACAACTAACTCCTAACTCACTCAGAACTAGCTGTAAGTGTTTGCATATATTGCAAGCCAGACCAGAAGTGGCGCAGCTGGCTGTAGACTGGCAAATAGATAGCATTTTCAACGAGAACATGTCATTTACTTCCATCCCCTCGCTGCGAGAACAACAATATCCCTTAGTTCGTCAGTTAGCTGATTGTATTGAGACAGCTTGGCATAAGCACCTGGATCTGTCGCCTTACCATTTGCCAACTGAGTTGGGGTATGTGGAAGGTAGACTAGAGGGCGAGAAACTGACAATTGAAAATCGCTGCTATCAAACACCCCAATTCCGTAAAATGCACTTGGAACTGGCAAAAATAGGAAATATGCTGGATATTTTGCACTGCGTCATGTTTCCTCGGCCAGAGTACGATTTGCCGATGTTTGGTTGCGATCTAGTTGGAGGCAGAGGTCAAATTAGCGCTGCGATCGCCGACTTATCTCCTGTCAATTTAGATCGCGCTTTACCAGAATCCTATAAGGCTGAACTAACGGCACTGAGGGCACTGAACTTTTCTCAACCCCGCGAATTACCTGAATGGGGGCATATCTTCTCAGATTTTTGCATCTTTATTCGCCCCAGTTCCCCCCAAGAAGAAAAGATGTTTCTTAAGCGCGTGCAGGATTTTTTAGAAATTCACTGTACCCAAGCGATCGCCTCTAGTCCCGTTTCACACGAACAAACGCTAAAAATTCTCGCAGGACAACGCAACTACTGCACCAAACAGCAGCAAAACGATAAAACTCGCCGAGTGCTAGAAAAAGCCTTCGGTCAAGATTGGGCAGAAAACTACATGACCACAGTATTGTTTGACCTCCCAGACTAAAGAAGTCAGTAGTTAGGGGTAGAGACGCGATTATACTCTTACGAGAAGCCGCTCTTACGAGCGTCTACGCGTCTGTGCAAGAGTTAGGAGTAGAGACGCGATTAATCGCGTCTGTGCAAGAGTTAGGAGTTAAGAATTATTCTCCCCCTGCCCCTCTGCCCCTCACAAGTGTAGGTTTTTAATCAAGCAATGAGTAATGACTATAAAACTAACGCTCTAATCATCATTTCTTCTACCCCTACACCCTTACACCCCCACACCCTTACACCCTAAAACCAGGGTTTTAGGAACAAAACGTAA